>NZ_KV789507.1:0-15874 GCF_001807625.1 Neisseria sp. HMSC03D10 | reverse complement strand
CCTGAATTCAGGCTTTCAGACGACCTTGCCTTTAAAGCAGATATGATTTTTGTTTCCTGTATGCCGCAGAATGTTGGCCTTCGATGCGGCTGCTTCCTGATTACAGCGTTGTCGAATACCGACATCAGACTTGCGGGAGGCGATAAGGTATTTTTCGGGTATCGCTTCAAATTTAAAAGGTCGTCTGAAAACTTAAATTTGAGTTTTCAGACGACCTTTGCTATGTAAGTCACACCTGCTTCTGCGGATGCGCTTCGCCTTACTTCGCCATTTCCGCAAACACTTGGTGCGCGGTGGCGATGGTTTCGTCAATCAGCTCGGGCGTGTGCGCGGCGGAGACGAAGCCCGCTTCATAGGCGGACGGGCCGAAGGCGGTGTTGCGGTCGAGCATGCCGTGGAAGAAGCGTTTGAAGGCGTCGATATTGGAACGCGCCATGTCGCCGTAGTTTTGCGGGGCGCGGGTGGCGAAATACAGGCCGAACATACCACCCACGCTGTCGGCGGTGAACTCAATGCCGTGCGCTTTGGCGGCGGCGGCAAGCCCGTCGGCGAGGCGGCGGGTCAAGGCGGTCAGGTTTTCGTAGAAGCCTTCGCGCTGGATGATTTCAAGCGTTTTCAAGCCGGCGGCGACGGCAATCGGGTTGCCCGACAAGGTGCCTGCCTGATACACGCCGCCCAGCGGGGAAATACATTCCATGATGTCTTTGCGTCCGCCAAACGCGGCAAGCGGCATACCGCCGCCGATGACTTTGCCCATCGTGGTCAGGTCGGGCGTGATGCCGTGCAGCGACTGCGCGCCGCCGAGCGCGACGCGGAAGCCGGTCATCACTTCGTCGTAAATCAACACGGCGCCGTGTTTTTCGGTCAATTCGCGCAAGGCTTTGACGAAAGCTTCGGTCGGGCGGACCAGGTTCATATTGCCGACGAAGGGTTCGAGGATGACGCAGGCGCTTTCGTCGCCGTTGCGGGCGAACGCTTCTTCGAGTTGGGCGATGTTGTTGTATTCGAGGACTAAGGTGTGTTTGGTAAAGTCGGCGGGAACGCCTGCGGAAGACGGGTTGCCGAAGGTGAGCAGGCCGCTGCCGGCTTTGACGAGCAGGCTGTCGGAATGGCCGTGGTAGCAGCCTTCGAACTTGATGATTTTGTCGCGTCCGGTAAAGCCGCGGGCGAGGCGGATGGCGGTCATGGTCGCTTCGGTGCCGGAGCTGACGAGGCGCAGCCGTTCGACGGACGGCATGATTTTGGCGATTTCTTCGGCGATGACGATTTCGCCTTCGGTGGGCGCGCCGAACGACAAACCGCCCAACGCGGCTTCGCGCACGGCTTCGATGACTTCGGGGTGCGCGTGTCCGACAATCGCAGGCCCCCACGAACCGACGTAATCGGTGTAGCACGTGCCGTTTTCGTCCCAAACATACGCGCCTTCGGCTTTTTTGATGAAGCGAGGCACGCCGCCGACGCTGCCGAATGCGCGGACGGGGGAATTCACGCCGCCGGGGATGATGGCTTTGGCGCGGTCAAACAGGATTTCGTTACGGTTCATAGCGGGTTCTTTCTGAGGTCGTCTGAAAAATAAGCGGTATTTTATCATCAGATTGCCCGCACCAGCCGTTTCAGACGACCTCCAAAGCCCAAACTGCCACGGCGCAACGCCGTATCTGAAAATGAAAATTGTTCTGTAAAAACAATCACTCTGTTCATATTTGAAGCGTTTGTGCTATAATCCGCACCCATTTATACCATAAAGAAAACATCATGTTACGCGGATTCATTTTAATGCTTACCCTTTTGGTTTCCACCGTCTCCTACGCTGCCCAGCGCAAGCTGCCTAGCGATATGGACGCGGCGGTTTTGAAACAGGTCGAACTGCCTTATCTGAAAGTGAGCCGTGGCGGCTTCTCATGGACGCGCCTCTTGACGCTGGGCCTTGCCGACGGCAATTCCGCCAAGCTGCAGATTACCCGTTTCACCAAAATCCACGACGAAAACGACCGCTTCATCCCGATGGGGCGGCTGGCAGGCAAAACCGGCAAAACCATCGCCTTCAAGCACAACGACACCAACGCCCTCGTGCGCGAAGTGTGGGTTTTGACCGACGACGAAGCCTCCCGTTTTACCGCGCAAAAAGAAGTCCGCGACGAGATTAAGCAAGACGCGCAATAAGCCGCCGTCTGCCCGTTTCAGACGACCCAAACACACACCGCGTGGTTGGCTGTTGCAGCCGCAGCAGCACAACCGCGCATTTTTGCGCCCTGACGAATCAGTGTTTCAGACGACCCGCCCAAGCCTTCCCCAAGGTCGTCTGAAATCGAGATTTCCATAACAATCAGCCCCGCAATTACGGGCTACCTGAGAAAGACACAAACCATGAAAAAAGTATTTATCCGCACCTTCGGCTGCCAAATGAACGAATACGACAGCGAAAAAATGCTCGCCGTACTCGCCGAAGAAAACGGCGGCATCGAACAAGTGACCGAAGCCGACGAAGCCGACATCATCCTCTTCAACACCTGCTCCGTGCGCGAAAAAGCGCAGGAAAAAGTGTTCTCCGACTTAGGCCGCGTGCGCCCGCTCAAAGAAAAAAATCCCGACCTCATCATCGGCGTTGCCGGCTGCGTCGCCTCCCAAGAAGGCGAAAACATCATCAAACGCGCGCCTTATGTGGACGTCGTCTTCGGCCCGCAAACGCTGCACCGCCTGCCCAAAATGATTGTGGATAAAGAAACCAGCGGCCTATCGCAAGTCGATATTTCCTTCCCCGAAATCGAAAAATTCGACCACCTGCCGCCCGCCCGCGTCGAAGGCGGCGCAGCATTCGTGTCCATCATGGAAGGCTGTTCCAAATACTGCTCGTTCTGCGTCGTCCCCTACACCCGCGGCGAAGAATTCTCCCGCCCGCTGAACGACGTTTTGACCGAAATCGCCAACCTCGCCCAGCAAGGTGTTAAAGAAATCAACCTCTTGGGACAAAACGTCAACGCCTATCGCGGCGAAATGGAAGACGGCGAAATCTGCGACTTTGCCACCCTGCTGCGCATCGTCCACGAAATCCCCGGCATCGAGCGTATGCGCTTCACCACCAGCCACCCGCGCGAGTTTACCGACTCGATTATCGAGTGCTACCGTGACCTGCCCAAGCTGGTGTCTCACCTGCACCTGCCGATTCAAAGTGGTTCCGACCGCGTATTGAGCGCGATGAAACGCGGCTACACCGCCTTGGAATACAAATCCATCATCCGCAAACTGCGCGCCATCCGCCCCGACTTGTGCCTGAGCAGCGACTTCATCGTCGGCTTCCCCGGCGAAACCGAGCGCGAGTTCGAGCAGACCCTGAAGCTGGTCAAAGACATCGCTTTCGATTTGAGCTTCGTCTTCATTTACAGCCCACGCCCCGGCACACCTGCCGCCAACCTGCCGGACGACACCCCGCACGCCGAAAAAGTGCGCCGCCTCGAAGCCCTGAACGAAGTCATCGAAGCCGAAACCGCCCGCATCAACCAAACCATGATCGGCACCGTACAACGCTGTCTGGTCGAAGGCATCTCCAAAAAAGACCCCGACCAGCTCCAAGCCCGTACCGCCAACAACCGCGTGGTCAACTTCACCGGCACGCCCGACATGATCAACCAAATGATCGATTTGGAAATCACCGAAGCCTACACCTTCTCCCTGCGCGGTAAACCGGCCGAAGCGTAAAGCCGTTCCGCCATAGCAAAGGTCGTCTGAAAACCTGTATCTTGGTTTTCAGACGACCTTTTTTCAGACGACCTTTTTTCAGACGACCTGAGGGTCTGTCGCTATTCAATAATTTCTGTATCTTTTTGTTCTTAAAGCGGCATCTTCTGCGTCGGAAATTCTCGCAAGGTATTCAATCTTGCTGCGGTTTCCAGCTTGATTTTGCCGCTTTTCAAACAAAAATCCACTTCAAAAATCAAATGTCGGCAGCACTTAAGCGTAATGCCGCTCTTCGCCTTTGCCGTCCACATTCTCGGCGCAGCGTTTGCAGATGGTTTCATGACCTGCGACGGAGCCGATGTCGTGGGTGTAGTGCCAGCAGCGTTCGCATTTTTCGCCGTCGCTGGCTTTGGCGGTAACGGCGAGTTCGCTGCCGGTTTTGACTTCGGCTTTGGATACCAAGAGGGCAAAGCGCAATTCTTCGCCTAGGGCGTTCAGGTAGTCGGCGGTGGCTTCCGGCGCGGTGATTTCGGCTTCTGCCTGCAAGGACGAACCGACGGTTTTGTCGGCGCGCAAAGGCTCGATGGCGGCGGTTACGGCTTCGCGGGCTTCGCGGACTGCCGTCCATTTTTTCACCAGTTCGGCTTCGGCTTTTTCGTTGATGGGCGGGAACTCGTGCCAGGTGTGGAAGAGGACGCTGTCTTCTTCTCCGCCGCCGATGATGTCCCACGCTTCTTCGCCGGTGAAGCACAAAATCGGTGCAATCAAGAGAACCAGGCTGCGCGTGATGTGATACAGGGCGGTTTGCGCGCTGCGGCGGGCGTGGCTGTCGGCTTTGGTGGTGTAGAGGCGGTCTTTCAGGATGTCGAGGTAGAACGCGCCCAAGTCTTCCGAGCAGAAGGCGACGATGTCTTTCACGGCGAAGTGGAAGGCATAGCGCGGATAGAAGTCGCCCGCCAGACGTTCTTGCAGCTGACGCGCCAACACTAAGGCGTAGCGGTCGATTTCGACCATGTCTGCCTGCGGTACGGTGTGTTCGAACGGGTCGAAATCGCTGAGGTTGGCAAACAGGAAGCTCAAGGTGTTGCGGATGCGGCGGTAGCTTTCGGTTACGCGTTTGAGGATTTCTTTGGAAATCGCCAATTCGCCGCTGTAATCGGTGGATGCCGCCCACAGGCGCAGGATGTCCGCGCCGAATTCGTTATAGACTTCTTGCGGCGCGACGACGTTGCCGATGGATTTCGACATTTTGCGGCCGTTTTGGTCAACCACGAAACCGTGGGTCAGAAGCTGTTTGTACGGGGCGCGGCCCATGGATGAGGCGCAGCCGGTCAGCATGGAGGATTGGAACCAGCCGCGGTGTTGGTCGCTGCCTTCGAGGTAGAGGTCGGCGGGCCAGTCCAATTCTTCGCGCTGTTTCAAGACGGAATAATGGGTCGAGCCGGAGTCGAACCATACGTCCATCGTATCGGAAAGTTTGTCGTAGTTTTCGCAATCTTCCGCGCTCAACAATTCGCTTTTATCGAGGGAAAACCATGCCTCGATGCCTTTTTCTTCGATTTTCAGAGCGATTTTTTCCAAAAGCTCGGCGGAGTTCGGATGCAGCTCGCCGGTTTCTTTGTGGACGAAGAAGGTCATCGGCGTGCCCCAGTAGCGTTGGCGCGAAACGACCCAGTCGGGGCGGCCTTCGATCATGGCTTCCAGGCGCGCGCGACCCCAAGACGGGAAGAATTCGGTGTCGTCCACGGCTTTGATGGCTTTGTCGCGCAGGGTTTTGCCGTCGCTTCCGGCTTTGTCCATACCGATAAACCACTGACCTGTCGCGCGGTAAATCAGCGGGGTTTTGTGGCGCCAGCAGTGGGCGTAGCTGTGTTCGATTTTGCTGCTTGCCAAGAGGTTGCCGGTTTCTTCCAGCCATTGCAGGATGACGGGATTTGCTTCCCAAACGCTCATGCCTGCGACGCGCGGCGTTTCGCTGATGTATTTGCCTTCGGCGTTGACGGGGTTGTAAAGCTCGATACCGTATTTGTTGCAGACGGCGTAGTCTTCCAAACCGTGCGCGGGGGCGGTGTGCACCAAGCCCGTACCGGCGTCGGTGGTAACGTGTTCGCCGTTGAGCATGGGAATATCGCGTTCGAGGAACGGATGGTTCATGTGCAGGTTTTCCAGCTTGTCGCCGGTGGTTTCAGCGAGGACGTTGAGGTCGTCTGAAGCAAAACCGTAGCGTTTGAGCGCGTCTTCTGCCAAATCTTTCGCCAATACCAATTTGCCTTTGGGCGTATCGATTAATTGATACACCACGTCCGCACCCGCAGACACGGCTTGGCTCGCGGGCAGCGTCCAAGGCGTGGTCGTCCAGATGACGGCAAACGCATTGCCTTCGATACCTGGCAAACCGAATGCGGCGGCAAGCGCGGCGGTGTCTTTAAACGGATAGCCAACGTCAATCGCAGGCGATACTTTGTCTTTGTATTCCACTTCCGCTTCCGCCAGCGAAGAGCCGCAGTCCAAGCAGAACTGAACCGGTTTCGCGCCGCGGTAGAGATAGCCCGATTTGTAGATTTCGCCGAGCATGCGCACGGTATCGGCTTCAGTTTTGAAATCCATGGTCAGGTAGGGGTTGTCCCAATCGCCCAACACGCCCAGACGGATGAAGTCTTTTTTCTGGCGGGCAACCTGTTCGGCGGCATATTCGCGGCACAATTCGCGGAAACGCGCTTTGGGCATGTCTTTGCCGTGCAGCTTTTCCACCATCACTTCGATGGGCAGGCCGTGGCAGTCCCAGCCCGGCACATAAGGCGCATCGAAACCGGCTTGGGTTTTGCTGCGGATAATGATGTCTTTGAGGATTTTGTTGACGGCATGACCGATGTGGATGTCGCCGTTGGCATACGGCGGACCGTCGTGCAGGATGAATTTCGGACGGCCTTTGGCGATTTCGCGCAGTTTTTGATAGCGTTTGTGCTCGTACCAGCTTTTCAGCCACGCAGGCTCGCGCTTGGCGAGGTTGCCGCGCATCGGAAACGGGCTTTCGAGCAGGTTTACGGTTTTGCTGTAATCGGTCATGTTGTGATTCTCTATGGTTTCGGTATTTCGGTTTCAGACGACGTTTCGCTAAGGTCGTCTGAAAAAATGCAAAGGGCTATTGTAGCCGAATTGTATTGTTTTTATAAGGGGTTTGGACGAAAGGTTGGGGCTTGGCGCAAGGGTGGAGGAGTTGGTTTTGCCGTAAATTTTGCGGTTTGACGGATTCACATTAAACCGAGGCGGCATTGTCTCAATTTGCTTTGATTTTTCGTTACTTTTTGATGAAGGTTGACCTTAAATTGAAATAAAATGATAATCTATATCATTAAATCTCTAGATATTTTCCTCGACGATACCAAACTCTCGACGATGCCAAGCTCGCCGAACTTTGGTTCTTCCGCCGTCCGGGCAGCAACGGCATTGTCCACAGCATCGAGGCCTATGACGACCGCCGCAATTTGGTGCTGCAACTGTTTGGCAGACCCGCCGATGCCGAAGCGGAATCCGAAGCGTGGCGCGCGCTGATTGCCGAAGTGCGCCAAACGTACGGGCTGTAATCTTTCTTTGAACAAACACCTCGTCTGAAACCTTGTCATCGGTTTTCAGACGACCTCCAAACCCCGCAAACCATACGGAAACATCATGAAAAAACACATTTTCGCCGCCGTCCTGACCCTGCTTGCCGCTCATGCCGCCGCGCAGCGTGTCGTTATCCTGACCCCCGACGTTGCCGACATCGCCGCGAAACTCGGCGCGGATAAAGAAGTCGTCGGCATCCACGAGTTCAACCGCAACCCCGCCTATAAAAACACGCCGTCCATCGGCTTTTACCGCAATTTCTCCGCCGAACCCATCATCGCCAAAAAGCCTGATTTGGTCATCGGAAGCTGGATGGCGAAACCTGACGGCATTTACGCCCAACTCAGCCGCGCCGGTGTCAAAGCGGAAAACGTCAATTCAAACGAAACGCTGGAGCAATACCAGCAAAGTTTCGCCCGCATCGGCAAATTGTTGGGCAAGGAAAAGCAGGCGCAGGCTTTGGCGCAGCAGTTTAAAAGCAGCATCAAGGCGCAGCCTGCCAACGGCAAACGCTACATCCTCAGCTACGACGGACGTTATGTTGCGGGTAAAAATACTGTCGGCGACGTGCTTATCCGCTTAGCCGGCGGGACGAACGCGGCGGCTTCGGTGGACGGACTCAAACCGTTTTCGCGTGAAGGCTGGCTCAACGCGAAACCTGACGTCATCATCATCGCCAAACACAATGAAAAAGCCCTCGGCGGCCTCGACAAAATCATGACGCGCCCCGAAATCGCTTCCAGCCCCGCCGGGAAAAACAAACGCATCTTGTTCTGGCAGGCGGACGACTATATGCGCTACGGCCTCTACACGCCCGACATCGTCCGCAAGCTGCACGATTTAGGGAAATAAGGCGCGGTCGTCTGAAAGTTGCGTGATGGCACGAAGTCGGATGGGCAATCCGGCTTTTTGTCAGTTTCAGACGACCTTCTTTTGCCGCCGTTGTTTCGGAACAGATGCACATGAAGGCAGTCGCGTTCCGTGTGCGTTTATCGTAAAAAGGTCGTCTGAAAACGGGCAACGGCGGATCCGTCGGCGTTTCGCAGCCGCTGCCGAAATACTCTTCAAAGAATCACAACATGAAAAAATGGCTTCCGGTGTTGCCGGTTTTATCTTTGTTTCTGATTTGGTTTTGCGCCGGAGTGGGCGAAGGCGGCTGGAGCAATCCGCTTGCCGCCGATCCCGTGTTGATGGAAATCCGACTGCCGCGTATTTTTGTCGCTTTGCTGGTCGGCGCGGCACTTTCCGCCAGCGGCGCGGCGTTGCAGGCTTTGTTTGAAAACCCGCTTGCCGACCCGAGCTTGATCGGAACGTCGGGCGGGGCGGCGATGGGCGTAGTGCTGGCGATTGCGATGGGCTGGAACATCGCCGTACCGCTGGCGGCATTTGCGGGCGCGTTTGCCGTCTGCATCCTGATTCTGCTCGGACACCGTCTGGTCGGCGGCGGCAAGCTGGGGCTGTTGGTCATGGGTTTTGTGGTCAGCGCTTTGTGCGGCGCGTTGGTCAGCCTGATTCTCTTCCTTTCAGACGACATGGCATTACGCAGCGCCATGACTTGGCTCTCGGGCAGCTTCTCCGAAGCAGGTTTTGTTTCGCCGGCTTACGCAGGCGGCGTGATGCTGGCGGGCTTGGTCGTGTTGACCGCCGTCGGCCGCCGTCTCGACTATTTGCTTTTGGGTGACGAAACCGCACACACCATGGGCATCAGCGTCGCCGCCACACGCGTGGCAACCATCATCGGCGCGGCTTTGATGACCGGCGCCGCCGTCTCGCTCGGCGGTATCATCGGTTTCGTCGGCATGATGATACCCAACGTATTGGCGCAGGTGGTCGGCGGATCGCGCACCCGCCTGATTATCCTGTCCGCCGCCGTCGGCTCGATTTTCATGTTGCTCGCCGATACGTTTGCCCGCTGGGTGGTGTACCCCATCGATCTGCCCGTCGGCATCGTCATCGCCATTTTGGGCGGGCCGTTTTTCCTGTGGCTGATTGTCAAAGACCAAAGGAGCTGACATGGCATTGCTCATCGAAAACTGCACCGTCAAAGCCGGAAAACGCACCATCCTGTCTTTGGATCGCGCCGAATTTCCCCAATGCGCCGTCAGCGCGGTCATCGGCCCCAACGGCGCGGGCAAGTCCACCCTGCTCAAACAGTTCCTCTACCATCCGCAAGCAAGCTGGTGTGGAGCACCCATGAAGGACGCGCTCAGGCAACATAAAATCGCCTGGGTCGGGCAACACGAACATTTCAACCTCCCCATGACCCTGTCCGAATACGTCCTCATCGGGCGATACCCCAAACTGGCTTGGTATCGGCGACCCAAACATGCGGACACCCGACGCGCCCAAGCCCTGCTCGAGCATTTCGACCTCGCCGACTTGCGACACAAACGCATCCAAACCCTCTCCGGCGGCGAACAGCAACGCGCCGCCGTCATCCGCGCGCTGTTGCAGGATGCCGAAGTCCTCTTCCTCGACGAACCGACCAACCATCTCGACGTCCGCTATCAACACAGCCTGATGCAGCACCTCACCACCTTGCCCGAACAAGGCATGACCGTCGTCATGGTGTTGCACGATCTCAACCTCGCCGCCCACTACGCCAGCCACATCACCTTGATGAAAAACGGCAGCATCACCGCCGCAGGCGCAACCGCCGACATCATGCACGCCGAACGCCTCAGCCAAACCTACGACTGGCGCATCCTCGAATGCACCGCCAACGGCAAAACGTGGTTTCAGGCGGAGACTTTGTGAGGGGTCGTCTGAAAAGCGGGTGTATCGTGAGTTATAGTGGATTAACTTTAAACTAGGACGGCGTTACCTCGCCTTGCCGTACTATTTGTAATGTCTGCGGCTTTCCCTTGTCCTGATTTAAATTTAATCCACTATATTAGTCAGTATTGATTCATGCTAAAAGGTCGTCTGAAATCTGTTTCAGACGACCTTTTGACTTGCCGGGGCAAATTCTGATTATTGGGCAGCTTCGGCGTTTTCGGGAACTTCTTCAGAAACTTCTGAGGCAGCTTCGTTTTCTTGTTCCGACATGTCGTCGGCAGATGGTTCTTGCTCAGGGAGGCTGTTGGTATCAAATTTTTCAGAAGGCATGTTGTTCATTGGTGCTTCATATGCAGGCTGCCCAAAATTTTGTTGCTGCATTACTGCGGCAGGAAAGCGTGTCATTACAAAAAATACTAGTGGAATCATGATAATGAAACAAACCAGCATAAGCCACAAATAAGCTTGCATGAAGTGTTTGCGGTTTTTGTTACCGTCCCCAAATGCCCAGACAAATATCATGACAAGGCCTACGATAGGAATGGCGAGTATCAGGAATGTGATGATCCAATCCTTGACGGTCATGACAGCAGTGTCGTTGGGTACATTAGGGTGTGGAGTGTTATTTTGATCCATGAATAAACTACCTGAATGAAAGTAAATGAATAGGTCGGCAGCGGGCGGTTTTAATTTCTAATGTTTTAAAATGTGCTGAATGTTAAAGCGGTGACGCTGTGTAGAATCATTTTGCACCTTTACCCGACTGCCCGGCGATTGCAACATATATTTTATCCCAGCTGCAAGGAGGGGAATGTTATCTTTCATTCCGTTTTCATGCAAGTGGGCGGGTGGCGGGATAAGGCATTGAGGTGGGATGTGTTGGATTTTGGGTCATATGTGGATGGGTTTTAATGGAATGGGGCGGCTTTGCCGTGTTCTATTAAATTCAATCCACTATGGGTAAGAAACTCAGAAGCGGGTTGATGAAATGGGGTGATGTGCGGGTTGGTACCGCAAAAGGAAATTTAATGTAAAGGTCGTCTGAAAATAGGTTTTCAGACGACCTTTAGGATTGTGAACTATTCTGCGGCAGGTTTTACCGTGTTGCGGACATCGCCGCTTTTTTCTTTATGTTTCAGCACCGCACGGTCGAGCTTGTCCATCAGAACATCAATGGCGGCGTACATATCTTGTTCAACGGCCTCGACGTGGAGGTCTTTGCCCGCCAGATGGATGTCTGCTTCAGCCTGTTGATTGAGTTTTTCCACAGAAAGGGTGATGGTAACGGAAATGGCGTTGGCTGCGTGGCGGTTGATGCGTTCCAATTTTTCGGAAACGTAGTTTTTGATGGCCTCGGTAACGTCGAAATTCAGACCGGTGATTTTCAGATTCATAATACAGCTCCTTCGGTGGGGTTCAGTCCGTCAGAAACGGAACGGGAAAACTGCGGTTTAAAACTGTCATTCGGTAAGTTTGCGTTTGTGTGCCGGCGGGATGTCGAGCGATTCCCTGTATTTGGCGACGGTGCGGCGGGCGATGTCTATGCCCTGTTGTTTGAGGAGGCGGACAAGGGTTTCGTCGGAATGGGGTTTGCTGCTGTCTTCGTTTTCGATAATCTGCCCCAAAACGGCTTTAATCGCGCCTTGGCTCAGGCCTTCTTTGTCGCCTTCGGAATTGACTGCCTGTGTGAAGAAATAGCGTAACGCAAATAGTCCGCGCGGGCAAGACAAATATTTTTGGTTGGCGGCGCGCGAAATGGTGCTTTCGGCAAGCCCCAATTCGGCGGCGGCGTCTTTCATAAGCATGGGTGCGAGTCCGATTTCGCCGAAGATGAAGAAGTCTTCCTGATTTTTGACGATGTATTCGGCAAGGCGGATGACGGTGCTTTTGCGCAGTTCGAGGGAGTCGATGCGCTGCTTGGCTTCGTTGATTTTTTCTTTCCACTCGGGTGCGCCGTCTTCTGCGGATTTCATGAGTTCACAGTATTCGCGGTTGAGTTGCAGTTTGGGCCAGGCAGCTTCGTTGCCGATGACTTTCCAGCCGTCTTTGCCTTCTTTGACCCAAACGTCGGGCTGGATGTAAGCGGTCGGTTCGGAGGAGGCGAAACCGTAGGCGGGGTAGGGGTTGAGCGTGGCGATGATGTCGAGTGCGGCTTCTATGGTTTCGCTGTCGATTTCGGGAAAGAGTTTGCGGAAGCGGATGATGTTTTGTTTGCGGTTTTTGCCCAAATCGTGCAGCGAACTTTGGATGAGGTGGGCGGCCGCCTGACGCGCGGGGCTGGCGGGCAGGCGCATGAGTTGGAGCATCAGGGATTCGGTCAGGTCGGCGGCGGCAACGCCGGGCGGGTCGAAGGTCTGCAAAAGGTCGAGGGCGTTTTGCAGTTCGTCTTCGTCCAGCATCCATTCCAAGGGTGTGTTGTCGATAAGGTCTTGAATGCTGTCGGTGAAATAGCCTTGGTCGTCCAGGAAGTCGATAAGGATGTGGACGTAGGCGGCTTCTTTGTCGGAAAGGGGGTGTTCGCACACTTGGGAGTGCAGGTATTGGTTGAAATCTTCTTCTTTGGCGATGTTGAGCCACGCGTCTTCGGCATCGTCGCCGCCGAGGTGGTTGCTGCGCGGTATGGTGGTGCCGTGATTGAACTCTGCGTCGGCAAATTCGTCGGTTTCGGGACGTTCGAGCAGGGGATTGTCCTGCAACCAGTCTTCGACCTCGCGTTCGAGTTCGATGCCGGACATTTGCAGGATGCGCAGGGATTGTTGCAGACGTTGATTGAGTTGTTGGGTCTGCCTGAGTTTGAGGCCGAGTAAGGTCATGGTGCAATGTATGTTGATTGTTTTTTATATTTCGGACGGCATTTGTCCTCGGGTTTGGTTCGATGGCAAAGAGGTCGTCTGAAAAGGTTTTATGGTGTGTTTGGCGTTTTGGGGAACGCTGTTTTTTATTCGATATGTGTATTTCAACACTTTACACTTCATGCGTCAACTTACTTTGGGTGGTTTCGTCATTTAAAAAAACCGCACAATTGATTGTGCGGTTTGTCATGGTCAGTATTTGAAATCAGTATTTGAAGTTTTCGCCGAGATAGACGGAGCGGACTTGTTCGTTGTTGACCAAGTCGTCCGGCTTGCCGGAGGCGAGGACGGTGCCGTCGCTGATGATGTAGGCTCTGTCGCAGATACTGAGGGTTTCGCGTACGTTGTGGTCGGTAATGAGTACGCCGATGCCGCGCGATTTGAGGAAGTCGATGATTTTTTGGATGTCGATGACGGCAATGGGGTCTACGCCGGCGAAGGGTTCGTCCAAGAGGATGAAGCGCGGCTGCATGGCGAGTACGCGGGCGATTTCGACGCGTCGGCGTTCGCCGCCGGACAGGGAGGGGGCAGGATTGTGGCGCAGGTGGCCGATGTTGAGGTCGGCAAGCAGTTTTTCGACTTCGCCGTCGATGCGGCTTTTGTCTTTGGTGCTGATTTCTAAAATGGCGCGGATGTTTTGTTCGACGGTCATTTTGCGGAAAATCGAGGCTTCTTGGGGCAGGTAGCCAACGCCGAGGCGGGCGCGTTCGTGTATGGGCAGGTGGCGCAGTTCTTGTCCGTCGAGGGTAACGCTGCCTGCGTCGGCGGCGATGAGTCCGACGATCATGTAAAAGCTGGTGGTTTTGCCTGCGCCGTTGGGGCCGAGCAGGCCGATGACTTCGCCGCTTTCGATTTCGAGGGAGAAGCTTTTGACGACTTGGCGTTTTTTGAAACTTTTTTGCAGGTTTTGAACGACGAGGCGGCTGGTGTTTTCGCTCATAAATGACTCTTGGTTCGGAGGTCGTCTGAAAATGTTGTTTGGTTTTTTTGCTGCTTTGGTTTTCAGACGACCTTTTGTGTTGTCAGATATTGGTTATTTGGTTTTTTGGGTGCTGGACGGTTGGATGACGACGCTGACCCTGCCGGATTTGGCGGCGGATTTGGCGCCTGATTTCGAGCTGCCGTTGATGGTATAGACTTCGGTTTTGGTGTTGTAGGTGATGACTGCGCCTTCGGCAACGTCGCCGCCGCGTTGGACTTTGGCGTTGCCGGTCAGGGTAACGAGGTTGATGGCGGAGGAGTAGGTTACGTTGTTGGCTTGTCCGTTAACCGTGCCTTTGTTGTCGTCGAGCGTCTGGCTGAAGCGGACGGGCGAGCCGCTGGCTTTCATAAACTGTTCGCCTTTGTCGTTGCGGGAGACGTTGACGCTGCCGGCGCGGATGTTGAGCGTACCTTGTTTGATGATGACGTTACCGGTGAAGGTGGTGCTTTGGTTGTTTTGGTCGAGCGAGCCTTGGTCGGCTTCAATCTGTATCGGCTGCTTGCTGTCGCTTTGCAGGGCGTAGGCTGGGGCGGTGGCGAAAAATGCGGTTAAAACACATGCCTTACATATTTTTTGTATCATAAATCGTGGCTTTCACTCTGGATGGGAAGTTCAACAAACCTTTTTTGTGGTCATACGTCAGACCTTCGGCGTTGCCGCTCGATTCGCCGTATTGGAAGGTAACGGGCGTGTCGGTTTGGGCGTATTGCGATTCGGTATCGACGTGCAGAAGATCGGTTTTGACGACGCCTGCCTGCCGCTTGGCATCGGCGGCTTTGGTCAGGACGACGTTGTGTTTGAACAGGAGTTGTTTGGTTTGGGTGTTGTATACGGCTTCGTCGCTGCCGACGTCGTAAAGCCGGCTGCCTTCTTGGAAGAAGACGAGGTGCGGCAGCTCAAAATGTACGTCGGTGCTTTCGGGAAACTGTTTCGCCCCTTTTGCGCTCAGATGCTCTTTCAGACGACCTTGTTCGTCAAACCGCCGCCCGTCTATGCCGTCCATCGTATATTGCGGCTGGTTGGGGTTGAGTTTGACTTCTTCAATGTCGATTTCGCTGATACGCCCCAGCCATGCCGACAATCCGCCGAGCGCGACCGCCAGCACCAAAGGGAATGCGATTCCGTACCGCCATCTTACTTTCATTTGATGTACTCGTTCAAAGCCGCGCCCAGCGTACCTTTCGCGCGCATAATCAGGTCGCACACTTCGCGCACCGCGCCTGCGCCGCCCGCATGTTTCGTAATATAGGCGGCGTGTTGCAGCGCAAACCAATGCGCGTCGGGGACGGCAACCGGCAATCCGCAGCGCACCATCACCGGCAAATCGACCACGTCGTCGCCGACAAAGGCGCACTCGGCTTCTTCTACGCCCGCCTGCGCGCGCAATTCTTCATAGGCAGCACGTTTGTCCAAAATGCCTTTGAAGTAGTAATTTATGCCCAACTGTTTGACGCGGATGCCGACGGAGGGCGCGTCCCGACCTGTGATAACCGCAGTCTGCACGCCGCTTGCCTGAAGCATCTTCAAGCCGTGTCCGTCCAGGGTGTGGAACGATTTGATTTCTTCGCCGTCGTCGCGGATGAAGATGCGGCCGTCGGTCAAAACACCGTCCACATCCAATATCAGCAGCTTGATATGCGCCGCGCGCTGTTGCAGCTCGGGGTCTAAGGTTTGCATAGTGTTTCCTTGCGGATTGCTAGGTTTCAGACGACCTATTCTAACATAAAGGTCGTCTGAAAACGGTTAGCCTGTGTTTGTGGGGATTAATGCGGTTTAACGGTCATGGGGCTGCTTTAATTAAATTTAAATCAGGACAAGGCGACGAAGCTGCAGACATTACAAATAGTACGACAAGGCGAGGCAACGCCGTACTGGTTTAAATTTAATCCACTATAACTTTATAATATGTGTCTGTCGGGCAAGGGTCGTCTGAAAACCTGAGATTTGGGTTTTCAGACGACGGCGGATTCGCATTTGAAGT
>NZ_KV789506.1:0-23041 GCF_001807625.1 Neisseria sp. HMSC03D10 | reverse complement strand
GAAAGTTGCACTTCAAATGCGAATCCGCCGACTTTAGATGGATTGTGCAGGCAACGGATGCGCTACGTCGCCGCACGCAATCTTTAGATTTCCAGTAATCCGTTACCATACATAGGGGAGAGGATATTGAGAAAAAATAAGGTCGTCTGAAAACCTATTTTCGGGTTTTCAGACGACCTGTCGCTTTATCAAATCACTGCAATTATTGCCTGATGGGAATCAGCAGTGAACCAGCGTGCCTTCGTCTTCACCGGTAACGACGCGTTTGAGCGAGCCTTGTTTGGCGATGCCGAAGACGACGATGTTGAGTTTTCGTTCGCGGCAGAGGGCGAAGGCAGTCGCATCCATGACTTTGAGGTTTTTGTTCAAGGCTTCGTCAAAGGTAATGGTTTCGTAGCGTGTAGCGGACGGGTCTTTTTTCGGGTCTGCGGTATAAACGCCGTCCACATTGGTGGCTTTGAGCATGACGTCGCAGTTCATTTCGGCTCCGCGCAGGGCGGCGGCGGTGTCGGTGGTGAAGAAGGGGTTGCCCGTACCGGCGGCGAAGATGACGACTTTGCCTTCTTCGAGGTATTGGATGGCTTTGGGGCGGGCGTAGGTTTCGGCGATTTGCTGCATGGAAAGCGCGGATTGTACGCGCGCTTTGATGCCGAGGGTTTCGAAAGCATCTTTGAGGGCGAGCGCATTCATGACGGTCGCCATCATGCCCATGTAGTCGGCGGTAGCGCGGTCCATGCTGCCTGCTTGGGCGGATACGCCGCGGAAGATGTTGCCGCCGCCGACAACGATGCCGACTTGTACGCCCATTTTGACGACTTCGGCGATTTCACCGACGGTTTGGACGATGGTGTCATGGTTGATGCCGAAAGGGTCGGAACCCATCAGGGATTCGCCGGAGAGTTTCAGTAATACGCGTTTGTATTTGATTTGCTGTGTCATGGAATACCTTGCTTTCTTTAGGTGGATAGCGCTAGTTATGCAGGGCGAACTGGTCATTCGATAACGACGGTATTTTGCTCCGTAAAACGGCATATTCTGCGTTAAAAATACTCGCAAGATGTCCAATCTTGCTGCGCTTTTTGCCTTGAATCTGCCGTTTTCCGTACCAAAAACCGACTCGTTCCAAATGATCAGTTCACCCTGTGGCGCTGCTTCAATTCAGGGAAAGGACGTTTGATTTTTCAGACGACCTTTCCGGATGTTTGGCTGACAGGGTAACGCGTTTTCCGTGGGTGTATGGGTTTGGATAAATTATTATTTGTTGATTATGATGAAATATTCTATTTCCAACAGTATTCTAAACAGTGTAGCTCTCAAAAAAAAGCACCCTGATTCGTTTGGAATCTAGGTGCTTTCTTTTTCATAAGTGCCTTACACTTTAGCAGCGGCAGCAACTTCGGCTGCGTAGTCGACAACGGCTTTTTCGATGCCGTCGCCTACTTTGTAGCGGACGAAGCTGATAACTTCGGTGCCGTTTTCTTTAGCGAATTGGGCAACGGTTTGGTCAGGGTTCATCACGAATGCTTGACCGTTCAGGGTGATTTCAGCCAAGAATTTGCGGATACGGCCTTCAACCATTTTAGCGGCGATGTCGGCAGGTTTGCCGGAAGCGATGGCTTGCTCGGTGTAGATGTGGCGTTCTTTTTCGATGGTTTCGGCATCTACTTCGGCTTCGGTTACGCATTGCGGTTTGGCGGCAACGATGTGCATACCGATTTTACGCGCTACATCTTCAGAGCCTTTGAACTCAACCAATACGCCTTCGGTAGCCAATGCGCCGTGGATGTAGGCAACCAGTTGGTTGGCGGTGTCGATGACTTGGAAGCGGCGGACAGACATGTTCTCGCCCAATTTGGCGATGATGGCTTTGCGTTCTGCTTCAACCAGTTCGCTCAGTTCTTCAACGGTAGCCGGTTTTTTCTCGGCAGCGGTTTTCGCAACGAAGTTGGCGAATTCTACGAAGCCTGCGTCTTTGGCAACGAAGTCGGTTTCGCAGTTTACTTCAACCAATGCACCGACATTGCCGTTGATGGCGTAAGCCAATACGCCTTCGGCAGCGGTACGGCCGGCCAGTTTGCCGGCTTTCGCGCCGGATTTGATGCGCAGGATTTCTTCGGCTTTTTCGAAGTTGCCTTCGGCTTCAACCAAGGCTTTTTTGCATTCCATCATGCCCAGGCCGGTAGCGGCGCGCAGGTCGGCAACCATTTTTGCAGTAATTTCTGCCATTTTGAATCTCCTAGATTTTGGGGAAACACGGGGTATCCGTGTTTGGGAATGGGGTCGTCTGAAAAGGTTTTTCAGAACGGGATTTGAGAAAAGGGGCATAACGCCCCTCTTCGGTTTGCCGGATTACTCGGCAGCAGCTTCTTGGGCAGCGGCTACGGTTTCTTGCAGCGCTTGGTTTTTGCCTTCCAAAACTGCGTCGGCGATGCCGCGGCAGTACAGGCGGATGGCTTTGGCGGAGTCGTCGTTACCAGGGATAACGTATTTCACGCCATCAGGGCTGTTGTTGGTATCGACTACGGCGATAACGGGGATGCCCAGTTTTTCAGCCTCGACCAGAGTACCTTTTTGGTAGCCGGTGTCGATAACGAAAATCGCGTCAGGCAGGCCTTTCATGTTTTTGATACCGCCCAAAGAACGTTCCAGTTTTTCAACGTCGCGTTGCATTTCCAGAATTTCTTTTTTGTTGAAACCGCCTTCGGCAGCGTTTTCCAAAGCGGCGGTTTTTTCTTCCAGGCGTTTGATGGATTGCTTAACGGTTTTGTAGTTGGTCAGCATACCGCCCAACCAACGGTGATCGACGAAAGGCATACCGGCGCGGGTAGCTTCTTCGCGGATGATTTCACGCGCTTGACGTTTGGTGCCGACAAACAGCACGGTGCCTTTGTTGGCAACCAGACGGCGTACGGCTTCTTGCGCTTCTTGGAACATCGGCAGGGTTTTTTCCAGGTTGACGATGTGGATTTTATTGCGCGCACCGAAAATGTATTGTGCCATTTTCGGGTTCCAGAAACGGGTTTGGTGGCCGAAGTGAACGCCGGCTTCAATCATCTGACGCATAGTAATTTGAGACATTTTATTTCCTTGAAAGGGTTAAGAGCACACATTCAATCGCATAGAACTTGATAGGCTGCGCCTATTGTCAAGCACCCTTCGGCGAAAGTGGGCATAAGTTTTAAAAAATAGTGTGTTTCCGAAATGGAAAACTGACGGATTATAGCGGATAAGGGGTCGTCTGAAAAGGGATTTTATGCACTGCCGTCCTGTTTGCCGCCTTCTTGTCCGGCTGCGCGGCGGCTTTGTTCGAATGCTTCTTTTTCCTACTGCTTCATCAGGCGGTTGCGGCGGCGGATGGTGACGGTGAAAACGGTAAACGCAACGGGCAGGACTGCCCAAAAAACCAAATAAATCAAAGCGCGCGCAATGCTGGGCTGGGCGGCGGAATACATGACGGCGACGAAGAGGTAGCCGATAAGGACGATATGCCACATGGCGGAATCCTGTTTTGATGTTAACGGAGCGTTTATAATCGCCGTATTCTACAACAACACTCAAAAGGTCGTCTGAAATGAGGAATGAGGAAAAACACGCCCTGCGCCGAGAATTGCGCCGCGCCCGCGCGCAGATGGGGCATCAAGGGCGGCTGGCGGCGGGGCAAACGGTTAACCGCCTGCTCAAGCGTTATATCAAGAAGGGGCGGAAAATCGGCGTGTATTGGCCGATGGGCAGCGAGCTGCGGCTGGACGGCTTTGTGCGTGCGGCACAAAAACGCGGCGCCAAACTCTATCTGCCTTATATCGAACCGCGTTCGCGGCGGATGTGGTTCACGCCCTATCCTGCCGACGGGGCAAAACAAGAACGCAAACGCGGCAGGGCGAAGCTGCATGTACCGCAGTTTTCGGGACGCAAAATCCGCGTACACGGTTTATCGATATTGCTTGTCCCGATTGTCGGCATGGACCGCGAAGGCTACCGCTTAGGACAGGCTGGCGGCTATTACGATGCGACGCTTGCGGCGATGAAATACCGTTTACAGGCAAAAACCATAGGTGTAGGCTTCGCTTGCCAACTGGTTGACACACTGCCGCGCGAACCGCACGACCTGCCGCTGGACGGGTTTGTATCGGAATCGGGCGTGCTGGTGTTCAAACATCATTAATCAATAGCTTTCAGACGACCTCAAAGATGTCGCCCGTTAAGACACTATACAAAGGTCGTCTGAAAACTCAAATCTTCAAATACAAAGGAAACCCCATGGCTGATTTTTCATCTGTTCCCGTTTTGTCCTTCGACCGCGTCCGTCTCGAGCCTTTGACGGCGGCACACGAAGACGGTTTGCGCGAAGCAGTTTGCGACGGCGAAGTCTGGAAGCTGAACGTAACCAGCGCGCCCGAACCCGACCAAGTGGCGGACTACATCCGCACCGCTACGCAAACCCGCCTTGCCTTTGCCGTCATCGACGAAGACACGGGCAAAATCGTCGGTTCGACTTCGCTTTACCACATCGACCCCGCTATCCCCCGCCTCTACATCGGTTTCACATGGTACGCCCTGTCGGCACGGCGCACGCGCATCAATACCGCCTGCAAAATCATGTTGCTCGACTACGTCTTCGACACTTTAAACTGCCGCTGCGCCTGCTGGCAGACCGACAACCTCAACACCGCCTCCCAACGCGCCATCGAACGCTTGGGCGCACACCAAGACGGCATCTTGCGCTGCCACAAATTGCGGAAAGACGGCAGCGTACGCGATACGGTGGAATACAGCCTGCTACGCGAAGAATGGCCGCAGGTAAGGGTAAAACTGCTCAAAAAAGCGGCAGCTTATGACGCGTCCTGAAAAAACGTTTTCTTCTTCATTTTTTCATCAAAACACGCCCATCTTGCTGACAATCTGAAGTCTTTAAGAAGTGAATGAAATCAGGTTCAACCCCGCCAAACACCTGATAAATAAAGGTCGTCTGAATGTTTCAGACGACCTTTTCAAACCGCGTTTATGTAAATCCAAACAGAAAATCTTTGCAATTCTCAGAAAAATCCACTAAATTCTCAATAACATATTATGAACGGTTTAACATCGGTTCAAAACGTAAAACCCGCGCGCAATCTTCCACGCCAAAAACACCGCGCCAGCAGGTTTTACCGCCGAAACAGGCGTTCGTAATACAACGGATAATCATAAAGGCAGGATATGCCTGTTTCTAGGAGTACAACCATGGCTGAAGCAACAGATGTTGTCTTGGTGGGTGGAGGCATTATGAGCGCGACTTTGGGCGTTTTGCTCAAAGAACTCGAACCGTCTTGGGAAATCACCCTTATCGAACGCTTGGAAGACGTAGCGTTGGAATCGTCAAACGCTTGGAACAACGCCGGCACAGGGCATTCCGCGTTATGCGAACTCAATTACGCCCCGCTCGGCGCAGACGGCACCATCGACCCGACCCGCGCCCTCAATATTGCCGAACAATTCCACATCAGCCGCCAGTTCTGGTCATCGCTTGTCGAAGAAGGCAAAATCACCGACAACTCCTTCATCCATACCGTCCCGCATATGTCGCTGGTCATGAACACCGACCATTGCGACTACCTGCAAAAACGTTTCGACGCCTTCAAATCCCAAAAACTCTTCGAACGGATGGAATTCTCCACCGACCGCGCCAAAATCGCCGAATGGGCGCCGCTGGTCATCAACGGCCGTAAAGAAGGACAACCCGTCGCCGCCAACTACTCCGCCGAAGGTACGGACGTCGATTTCGGCAGCCTGACCCGCCAAATGGTGCAATACCTGCGCGAAAAAGGCGTCAAAACCGAGTTCAACCGCCACGTCGACGACATCAAACGCGAATCCGACGGCGCATGGGTACTCAAAACCAGCGACACCCGCAATCCCGACGGCCAGCTCACCATCCGCACCCGCTTCCTTTTCCTCGGCGCAGGCGGCGGCGCACTGACCCTGCTGCAAAAATCCGGCATCCCCGAAGGCAAAGGCTACGGCGGCTTCCCCGTTTCCGGCCTGTTCTTCCGCAACAGTAACCCCGAAACCGCCGCGCAACACAACGCCAAAGTGTACGGACAAGCCTCCGTCGGAGCGCCGCCCATGTCCGTTCCGCATCTCGACACCCGCAATGTGGACGGCAAACGCCACCTCATGTTCGGCCCTTACGCAGGCTTCCGCTCCAACTTCCTCAAACAAGGCTCGCTCATGGATTTGCCCCTGTCCATCCACTTGGACAACCTCTACCCCATGCTGCGCGCCGGTTGGGCGAATATGCCGCTGACCAAATACCTGTTGGGCGAATTGCGTAAAACCAAAGAAGAACGCTTTGCCTCCCTGCTGGAATACTACCCCGAAGCAAACCCTGACGACTGGGAACTCATCACCGCAGGACAACGCGTTCAAATCATCAAAAAAGACTCCGAAAAAGGCGGCGTCCTCCAATTCGGCACCGAAATCGTCGCCCACGCCGACGGCTCGCTTGCCGCACTCTTGGGCGCATCCCCCGGCGCATCAACCGCCGTACCCTTGATGATCAAACTCATCCACCAATGCTTCCCAAGCCGCATTTCCTCATGGGAAGGTCGTCTGAAAGAACTTGTCCCCGGCTTCGGCATCAAGCTCAACGACAACCCGCAGCTTGCCGAAGAAATCATCAGCCACAACGCCAAAGTATTGGGTATCCATCATCAATGATGGGAAAGTAAGGATGAAACAGCGTATCCTTGAGATACGCTGTTTTCATGTGTGGATAGAATGGAAATGCCCATCGTTGGCAGTGCAGCATAAAACCAATAAAGTCAGCTATACATGGCAAACCTGAACAAAAAGGCTCAGCCGTCATTCCCACCTACGCGGGAATGAAGGTACCGATGTTTTGATTGTTGCCGGATCAAGCTTAAATTGGCACAGTGGACAAACCCGAATTCACATATATAAAGAATATAAAAGGTCGTCTGAAACCCCATTTCAGGATTTTCAGACGACCTCTTTCATCCTACAGAATGGCACAAAGCCCTCTGTCTTTTAAAACGTAAACCCGGTTTCCAATTCATCGTCGCCAACCAGTTCGACCAACAGCGCATACAACGGAGCAAGCTCGGTGTAGCGGCGGGAGGTGCGGCGCAGGTAGTTGAGGAAGCGCGGGATTTCGGGGCGGTATTTGTCTTTGCCGTCGCGGTAGTACAGGCGGGCGAAGATGCCGGCGACTTTCAAATGGCGTTGTACGCCCATCCATTCAAACCAGCGGTAAAACTCGTCAAACGCGGCGGGTACGGGCAATCCGGCGGCGCGGGCTTTTTCCCAGTAACGGATGACCAAGTCCAAGACGAATTCTTCTTCCCATTCGATGAAGGCGTCACGCAGGAGGGAAACCAAGTCGTAGGAAATCGGGCCGTAGAGTGCGTCTTGGAAATCGAGTACGCCGGGGCGGCCGGTGGTGAGCATGAGGTTGCGGACGATGAAGTCGCGGTGGACGTACACCTGCGGCTGGGCAAGCAGCGGCGGCAACAGGGTGTCTACGGTTTGCTGCCAAAGCTGGCGTTGTTTGAAGTTGAGTTCGCGTCCGAGTTCTTTGGCGACGAACCATTCGGGGAACAGGTTGATTTCGCGCAGCATGATGTCGCGGTCGTACTCGGGCAATTCGCCCGCGCGGCTGGCTTTTTGCAGCTCGACCAGTTCGTCTATGGCTTCAAGCAGCAGGACTTTGTGTGCATCCGCGCCTTGCTCTTGCTGCATGGCGGTCAGGAAAGTGGTGCTGCCCAAGTCGTTGAGCACCATAAATCCCTGCGCTTCGTCCACATGCAATACTTGGGGAACGTTAAGCATATTGAAAAGTTTTTGCACTTTTAGGTAAGGAGCGACGCTCATTTTATCGGGCGGCGCGTCCATGCAGATGACGGTCTTGCCGTTGGCAAAAGCAGCGCGGAAGTAGCGTCGGAAGTCGGCATCGGCGGCGGCGAAGCTCAATTCGAAGTTTTGTTCGGGATAGACGGCGCGAAGCCAATTTTGTAATTCGGTTTGTCGTTGCATAGCGGTGTCGTGGATTTTCAGGTTAAAATAACCGCTATTCTAACTGGCAAACCGATTTAAGGGGCGATTTTGGCTCGTTTATTTTCACTCAAACCATTGGTTTTGGCGTTAAGCGTCGGCTTCGGTGCGGGAGGGGCATATGCGCAAAATGCATCTTTGCCGCAACCTGCCGATTACGAGCCGGCAAGGGCCACCCCGCCTGCGGTTCAAAGCGGGGAAAACCGTCGTCCTGCCGAGCAGGACAAATTGTCCTTGGGCGATACCTGCCTGTTTTGCCAGCATCAGGCTTCCGAAGCAAACAAGCAGCCTGAAATCAAACGCAGCGGCGAAGAACCCCTGCCGCAGGATTACACCCGCGTGATTGCGGACAAGGTTGCCGGACAGTCGAAAGTCGCCGTCCGCGCCGAAGGCGATGTCATCATCGAGCGCAATCAGGAAGTGTTGAACGCCGATTGGGCGGATTACGACCAAACCAGCGATACCGTCAGGGCGGGCGACCGCTTTACGCTGTATCAAGACGGCTCGACCGTCAGCGGCGATACTTTGGTGTACAACCTGAAAGACAATACCGGCTCGAGCGAATACGTCCGCGTCGATGCCGAAAAAGACGGCCGCCGCCTACAAAGCGTCAGCGAAAAGGCGGAAATGAAAGGCAAAGGGCTGTACAAGCTCATCAATACCAAATTCAATACCTGTTCGCCCGGCGATGCGAGTTGGTTCATCAAAGCGAAAAGCATCGAAACCGATCAGGAAACGGGCATAGGCGTGGCAAAAGACGCGTCGCTGGTGTTCGGCGGCGTTCCCGTACTTTATACGCCTTGGGCGGATTTCCCGCTCAACGGCCATCGCAAGAGCGGTCTGTTGGTGCCGACCTTGTCAACCGGTTCGGACGGTTTGGAACTCGCCCTTCCCTATTATTTCAACCTCGCCCCCAACTTGGACGCCACCTTCCGCCCCGGCATCATCAGTTCGCGCGGCGTGCAACTTGGCGGACAGGTCCGCTATCTCGAGCCGAAATTTAACGGCGTCATTGACGGCGATTGGATGCCGCACGATAAAAAACGCCATGAAAACAACCGCTATCAAATCAAGTTTGACCACAACCACCAACTGACCGACAAACTCAGCGGCGGCATCAACTTTAATCAGGTTTCAGACGACAATTACTACCGCGATTTCTACGGGCGCGAGGACATTGCCAGCAACGTCAACCTCAACCGCCAACTGTGGCTGAACTACGGCGACAATATCTGGGGCGGCTCTTTTGACGGTGCGTTAAACGTACAGAAATACCAAACCCTTGCCAACCAAAACGGTTACAAAGACGAACCCTACGCCATTATGCCGCGCCTGACCGGACGTTGGCAGAAAACCATAGGCAAGGCGAATATCAACGTATTCAGCCAGTTCACCCGTTTCGTACACGACAGCAAACAAGACGGCAGCCGTACCGTGCTGTATCCCAGCGTCCGCTGGGATTTCAACAACCAATGGGGCTATATCCGTCCGAAAATCGGCGTACACGCGACTTATTACGACTTAGGCTCGTTCGGCAACCAACCCGGCCGCCGCGTCAGCCGCGTATTGCCGATATTCAACGTCGATACCGGCATGACCTTCGAGCGCAACGCCAATTTGTTCGGCAACGCCTATCTGCAAACCCTCGAACCGCGCCTGTTCTACAACTACATCCCGACCAAGTCGCAAAACGACTTACCCAATTTCGACACCTCGGAAAACAGCTTCTCTTATAACCAGCTTTTCCGTGAGAACTTATACGTCGGCAACGACCGCATCAACTCCGCCAACAGCCTGACCGCCGCCGCGCAAACCCGCTTCCTCGACCCGAACAACGGTGCCGAACTGTTCCGCGCCGGTATCGGACAGAAGTTTTATTTCAAAAACGACAAGGTGTTGCTGGACGGCAACGTCAGCCGCTACGAACGCAGCCAATCCGACTGGGTCGGCTTCGCACACGGCAAACTGAGTGACAGCTTTCATGTAGGTTTCGATCTGCACTACAACCAAAATCAAAGCCGTGCCGAAAGCTATGCCGCGACCGTCCGCTACAATCCCGAGCCGGGCAAAGTGTTGAGCGCGCGTTACAAATACGGGCGCAACGAACGCATTTACCTGCAATCCGACGGCAACTATTTCTACGATAAAATCCGCCAAGTCGATTTGGCGGCACAATGGCCTATCCGTAAAAACCTTTACGCAGTTGCACGTTACAACTACGAAATTCAAGCCAAGAAACCTCTTGAAATGCTGGTAGGAGCTGAATATAAAAGCAACTGCGGCTGCTGGAGCGCAAGCATTGTCGGACAACGCTACGTGACCGGCGAAAACAGCCGCAAAAACGCCGTATTCTTCAATCTCCAACTCAAAGACCTGAGCAATCTCAGCAACAATCCATTTGAAAAACTGCGCTTGGCCATTCCCGGCTACAGCAAAACCAACGAGGTAGTTACCCCATGAACGTCAAACCCCTGATTCTTGCCGCCGCACTCGGTCTGGCATTGAACGCACACGCAGCCCCTAAGGCCAAAACAGTAAAAAAATCCGTCAAACCCGTCGCTGTTCAGACGACCGATACCGAAACCCGTTCTGACGGCGTACATCTGAGCGACGGCATTGCCGCCATCGCCGACAACGAAGTGATTACCCGCCGCCAACTGGCGCAGGCAGTCGAACGGGCGCGCCGAACCATCCCTAAAGGCACACAAATCGGCGATAACGAATTGCGCGAACAAGTTCTGGCGCAACTCATCAACCAATCCCTGATTATCCAAGCGGGCAAACGAAAGAATATTCAAGCAGATAACGCAGAAATCGAGGCGGTCATTGCCGCCAATCCTTCACTGAAAAACCCGTCTGCCTCTATCCGCCGTGAAATTGCGGACAGCATCATTGCAGAAAAAGTGCGCCAACAGGCAGTCATGCAGCACAGCCGCGTCAGCGATGCCGAAGTTGCACGCGCCATCGAACAGGCGAAACAGCAAGGCATCGCCCTACCCGAAGGCGAGCCGCTGCGCCAATACAATGCGCAACACATTCTGATTAAGGCCGACAACGAAAACGCTGCGGTCGGCGCGGAAAGCACCATCCGCAAAATCTACGCACAAGCCCGCAGCGGCGCAGACTTCGCCGGTTTGGCGCGCCAATATTCGCAAGACGGCAGCGCGAGCAGCGGCGGTAATTTAGGCTGGTTCGCCGACGGCATGATGGTTCCGCCGTTTGAAGAAGCCGTCCACAAACTCAAACCCGGCCAAGTCAGCCCACCCGTACGCACACAATTCGGCTGGCACATCATTAAGCTGAACGATGTCCGTGACGCCGGCACGCCCGAAGAGCGCCAACGCAACGCCGTACGCCAATATCTGTCGCGCAAAAAAGCCGAACAGGCGGAAATCAACCTGCTGCGCGAACTGCATGAAGGTGCGCACATCGACATACGCTAAGGCGGATGCAGACGTCGTCTGAAAGTTTTTCAGACGACGTTTTGTTTTGCAGTAAGCGGCATCCATCCGAAATCAAGCCGACCCTAATAATATAGCGAGAGAAAGAAAAAACCGTTTTCGTCGTTACCGTCGCATCCAATCAAATATGAATGATGTTTAAAAAGGTTGTCTGAAACCTCGAAATTCAGATTTTCAGACGACATCGTCCTGAATCTATTCCGTTTGCCGGAATAGGCGGCTGCTTGAATATGAGCCTTTTCAGAATCAATAGATTATCTTCACTCAACCGTTTTTTCTTCGGCAGACAAGGGGCGGGAAACCGTAGTGCAGGTTCCGTCCTCGAAATAGATAAGGCATCATCATTTCGTAGGGCGGGTGGCAGGTTTGACAGGTACTAGGTTCGGTTTATCCCACGCAGACTTCAAATTGATAAAAAAGGTCGTCTGAAAAGCAAAATGTTTTTCAGACGACCTTTTGCGGGACGGCATACGGACGGACTACCAGTCCGATCCGCCTGCCCACAGTATGCCGATGGCGGCGACGGATGCCAGGCCGACAGCCACAATCGCCTCTAAAAACAATACTGACACAGACATAATAACCTCCGAATGTTTAATGAAATTATTATCGGAACCATCCGCCTGCCCTGGCGGGAAACGATACGGATGCCGTTTGGTTTGTACGGTCAGAATAACACTCTCTCGCGGTATCCTTATTCGGTTTACCTGATTTTCCAGAGAGGAAAAAGCAATAATTATCAAAAATTAATGCCAAAGACTATCAGTTCGTCCTTCTTGATTGCGAACGCGGTTTGTTTGTCGGATATTTGATTCAAACCTGATTTTTTTCACTGATTTATGCCTGATTTTTTTCTTTTTTTCCGCCGTTTTGTACAAACTGCCATTGTGGTATTTTTGCCTCTTTCTGTTTATATCGGTGCCTATCTGGCAAATGGCGGGAGTTTTGCATTCGAACGTCCGTTGATGTTTGTCATTCACGAACAGACAGGACAATGGTTTTTTCCAATTGCGCTATTGCTTCATTATTTGGGTAAAACCGCCGTCGCCGTACCGCTGGTCTGTTTGGCGGCGGTATGCCTGTGGAGGTTTGGCAAACTGCGGGCAGCGGTATTCGTGCCTTTGGCGGCATTGTTGCCGACTTTGAATATGCTTTGGATAAAGGCATGGATACAGCGTCCGCGCCCGTTGCTTTGGCCTCGCGCCGTCGAAGAGGTCAATTTTTCGTTTCCAAGCGGACATAGTACGTTTTCCGCCGCAGTCGCAGTGATGCTGATTCTATTGTGTTATCGGACTGCATACCTCCGTACCGCTTTTGCCGTCGGCATCTTGTTTGCCTTGTTGACGGGATTTTCACGGGTTTATTTGGGCGTACATTATCCGACGGATGTTTGGGCGGGATGGACGAATGGGATGCTGACGGCACTATTGGTTTATTATGTTGTTTTCAAAAAGGATTTCGAATAATGGAAACCTTATGCCCGAATACGCCCTTATGGCTGCGCAACGGTCATGCGGACACAATATTTGCCAAATTCATTCAACGCCCCGCCCCTGCCTACCGCCGCGAGCTGCTGCCGGACAGTACGGGACGTACTTTGGTTGCCTGTGATTTTGCCGATGCCGCCGATCCCGATGCGCCTTTAGTAGTTTTGTTTCACGGATTGGAGGGCAGCAGCCGCAGCCATTACGCCGTTGAGTTGATGCGAGCGGTCATTGAAAAAGGCTGGAACGGCGTGGTGGTGCATTTCCGCAGTTGCGGCGGCGTAGAGAATACCGCGCCTGTGTTTTATCATTTGGGCGATACGCGGGAAATCGGCTTTATGCTGGAAATGCTTTCGGAACGCTACCGCAGGATTTATGTGGCGGGCGTGTCTTTGGGCGGCAATGCGCTGGCAAAATATTTGGGCGAATACGGCAGTCTGGGCATGGCTGCTGTCCCTTACGCCGCTGCCGCCGTCTCTGCGCCGGTGGATGCGGCAGCGGCAGGCACTCGCTTTGATAAGGGAATGTCAAAACTGCTCTATACCCGCTATTTTTTAAAATCTTTATTGCCCAAAGCCGCCGCAACAGGTTTTCAGACGACCTTGTTGAAAGAATGCAAAACGCTGGGGGATTTTGACGACAGGTTTACCGCGCCGCTGCACGGTTTCGCCGACCGGCATGATTATTACCGCCGCGCTTCGTGCAAGCCTTGGCTGAAAACCGTGCGTACGCCGCTTTTGCTGCTCAACGCCGTCAACGACCCGTTTCTGCCGCCGAAAGCCTTGCCGACGGTAGAAGAGGTTTCGTCCGCCGTTACGCTGCTGCAACCCCAATACGGCGGACACGCTGCGTTCGTCAGCCGCGACAAAGGTCGTCTGAACCTGCAATGGCTGCCGCAAACCCTGCTGGCGTATTTTGAGGCATTCGAGTAAACGGAAGGTTTTTCAGCCGGAAGTTTCGTTATAAAATGCCCCGAACCTGATTTAGGATTTATTTAGAAACAAAGGAAAATTATGCAAGAAACCAACGGATACCCCGATAAACGTCCGGACGGCCCGGAAGGCCGCTGGGAACGGGACGTGTTGCGCGACGTACTGCTTGCCGCCTATAAAGAGCAGCGGCGCGCCCGTTTTTGGCGCAACTTCTGGCGGATTATCGGCGTCCTGCTGATTGCCGCATTATGGTTCGGTTCGGACGACGGCACGGCCGGACAAGGGCTGGCCACAGGTAAAGAGCATACGGCAGTCATCACATTGGAAGGCGAAATAGGCGGCGGCATGGACGATCAGGTCAAAATGCTGCGCGACAGCATGGAGGCGGCCTACAACAATCCGAATGCAAAAGGCATCGTCATCCGCGCCAACAGCCCCGGCGGTTCGCCCGTTATCTCCAATACTGCTTTTAACGAGATACGTCGTCTGAAAGGCGAACATAAAGACATCCCCGTCTATGTCGTCGCCGAAGATATGTGCGCCTCCGGCTGCTACTACATCGCTGCCGCCGCGGACAAAATCTACGCCGACCCCTCCAGCATCGTCGGCAGTATCGGCGTGATCGGCGGCGGTTTCGATGTAACCGGCCTGATGGACAAGCTGGGTATCAAACGTCGTCTGAAAACCGCAGGCAGCAACAAAGGCATGGGTGATCCGTTTACCCCTGAAACGCCTGAGCAGGCGAAAATCTGGGAAAGTATGCTGTCAGACACCCATCAAGAATTCATCAAGGCCGTCAAACTCGGACGCGGTGAAAAATTGAAAGACAAAGAATACCCCGACGTATTCAGCGGCCGCGTCTATACCGGCCTTGAAGCCAAAAAAGTCGGACTTATTGACGACTTCGGCAGCGTGTACAGCATCGCCCGCGATGTCGTCAAAGCCCCCGAACTGGTCAGCTACACGCCCGAAGACGATTTCAGTAAACTCTTAAGCCGCCGCTTTGGCGCACAAGTCAAGGCTGAGGTGGAAAACACACTGTCGAAAATGTGGTAAGGCAATACAAACAAAACGTCGTCTGAAAAGCTTTCAGACGACGTTTTGTTTTGGAAGATATTGATTCTGCGGAAAATGAAGAGAGGAATATCGTAATAGCGGTAAGCGGGTATTTACATCCGTTTAGAACCGAATGATTTAGCGTGGGCTTTGCCCACGGAAGAGCTGCCCGAATATCGCGTAGCAGATCAACTTTAAACCGGTATCATGTTGTCTCGTCGTAGTCAAAGAACAATTCCCAAAGGTAACTATGCATCAAGTGTATCGGTTGCAAATTATCCGTTCTATTTTTGGCTTTCTTTTAAACAGGTTGAAGAAAGGTCGTCTGAAAGCCGACGATATCAGCTTTCAGACGACCTTTTACTGTTTTCAAATCCGAATCAGTCAAACAGTTCGCCTACTTTGTCCCAGAACGATTTTTTGCGCGGGGTTTGGCTGCGGTCGAGGCCGGTGGAGATTTTTTCGAACTCTTCCAGCAACTCTTTCTGGCGGTCGGTCAGGTTGACCGGCGTTTCCACCACAACGTGGCAGTACAAATCGCCCGTCGCGCTGGAGCGCAGGGATTTGATGCCTTTGCCTTTGACGCGCATACGGCGGCCGGTTTGCGTTTCTTTCGGGATGTTCAGTTTGACTTTGCCGTCCAAGGTCGGGACTTCGACTTCGCCACCCAAGGCTGCGACAGCGAAGCTGATGGGCAGCTCGCAATGTAAATCCAAGCCGTTGCGCTCGAAGATTTTGTGTTCTTTGACGCGGACGTTGACGTACAAATCGCCTGCGGGCGCGCCGTGCGTACCCGGTTCGCCTTCGCCGCTCAAGCGGATGCGTTGGCCGTCATCGATGCCGGCGGGAATATTGACCTCAACGGTTTTGCTGGTTTTGGTGCGGCCTTCGCCACGACATTTGACGCACGGGTCTTTGATTTCCTTGCCTGTGCCGTGGCAGGTCGGACAAGTCTGCTGCATTTGGAAAATGGCTTGGCGGACGTGTACCGTACCGGAACCGTGACAGGTCGAACAAGTTGATGCGGACGTACCGGGTTTTGCACCACTGCCGTGGCAGACATCGCATTCTTCGTAGGTTGGTATATTGATGCGTTTTTTGATGCCTTTGGCGGCATCTTCCAACGTGATTTCCACGCCGACCTGCAAATCCGCGCCTTGATAGTTTTGCTGACGGCCGCCGCCCCCGCCACCGCCGAACATTTGGCTGAAGATGTCGGAAAAGTCGAAGCCCTGCGCGCCGCCGAATCCGCCAAAACCGCCGAATCCGCCCGCGCCGCCGCCCATGCCCTGTTCGAACGCGGCATGGCCGTATTGGTCGTACATGGCGCGTTTTTCTTTGTCGGACAAGGTGTCGTAGGCTTTTTGAACTTCTTTAAATTTTTCTTCCGCTTCTTTGTCGCCGGGATTGCGGTCGGGGTGGTATTTCATCGCCAGCTTGCGGTAGGCTTTTTTGATTTCGTCGTCGCTCGCACCGCGCGCCACGCCGAGTGTTGCATAAAAATCTTGGTTGCTCATGATAGTGATGGTTGTTGATATGTGTAAAAACTAGACCGGATATATGGGTGGGGTGGGGAAAACTCAAGTGTCTGAATGTGAGGTCGTCTGAAAAATACCGTTCTGTTTTCAGACGACCTTTGTCAAACCGACCTAACGACAACCTGCTATAATCCATCCTTTATTTTTCCTAACGTTTTCAAGCGAAAAACAGAATGACCATGCAAGAACATTACCAGCCCGCCGCCATCGAGCCTGCGGCGCAGAAAAAATGGGACGACGCCCGTATTTTCAACGTCTCCGAAGACGCTTCCAAACCCAAATACTACTGCCTCTCCATGTTCCCCTACCCCAGCGGCAAGCTGCATATGGGGCATGTGCGCAACTACACCATCGGCGACGTATTGAGCCGCTTCAAACGCTTAAACGGCTTCAACGTCATGCAGCCTATGGGTTGGGACGCGTTCGGTATGCCGGCGGAAAACGCGGCGATGAAAAACAACGTCGCCCCCGCCGCTTGGACGTACGACAACATCGAATACATGAAAACCCAGCTCAAAAGCCTGGGTTTTGCGATTGACTGGGAGCGCGAAGTCGCCACCTGCAAACCCGAATACTACCGCTGGGAACAATGGCTGTTTACCAAGCTGTTTGAAAAAGGCATCGTCTATCGCAAAAACGGCACGGTAAACTGGGATCCTGTCGACCAAACCGTCCTTGCCAACGAGCAGGTCATCGACGGACGCGGCTGGCGTTCGGGCGCGTTGATCGAAAAACGCGAAATCCCGATGTATTACTTCAAAATCACGGATTACGCCGAAGAGCTGCTCAACGATTTGGACAAGCTGGAACACTGGCCGGAACAAGTCAAAACCATGCAGCGCAACTGGATTGGCAAATCTCGCGGTATGACCGTGCGTTTCGCCGTTTCAGACGACAGCAAACAAGGTTTGGAAGGCGATTACGCGAACTTCCTGCAAGTTTATACCACCCGTCCCGACACGCTGATGGGCGCGACTTATGTTGCCGTTGCCGCCGAGCATCCGCTGGCAACCGCCGCAGCCGCCGACAAACCCGAATTGCAGGCATTTATCGCCGAATGCAAAGCCGGCTCGGTTGCCGAAGCCGATATGGCGACGATGGAGAAAAAAGGCGTGCCGACCGGCCGCTACGTCGTCAACCCGCTCAACGGCGACAAGCTGGAAGTGTGGATTGCCAACTATGTATTGTGGGGCTACGGCGATGGCGCAGTGATGGCGGTTCCAGCGCACGACGAACGCGATTTCGAGTTCGCCACCAAATACAGCCTGCCGAAAAAACAGGTCATTGCCGTCGGCGACAACGCATTTGACGAAAACCAATGGCAAGAGTGGTACGGCGACAAAGAAAACGACGTCTTGGTCAACAGCGGCGACCTGGACGGCATGAATTTTCAGACGGCCTTCGACGCCATCGCCGCCAAGCTGCAAAGCCAAGACGCGGGGGAACCGAAAACCCAATACCGCCTGCGCGACTGGGGTATTTCACGCCAACGCTATTGGGGCTGCCCGATTCCCATCGTCCATTGCGAAAAATGCGGCGACGTCCCCGTCCCAGCCGACCAACTGCCCGTCGTTTTGCCTGAAAACGTCGTACCCGACGGCATGGGTTCGCCTTTGGCAAAAATGCCCGAGTTTTACGAAACCACCTGCCCATGCTGCGGCGGCGCGGCGAAACGCGAAACCGACACCATGGACACCTTCATGGAATCGAGCTGGTATTTCTTCCGCTACATGTCGCCCAAGTTCGCAGAAGGCATGGTATCGACTGAAGCCGCGAAATACTGGGGCGCGGTCGACCAATACATCGGCGGCATCGAACACGCGATTCTGCACCTCTTGTACGCGCGCTTCTTCACCAAACTGATGCGCGACGAAGGCTTGGTCAGCGTGGACGAACCATTTGAACGCCTGCTCACGCAAGGCATGGTCGTTTGCGAAACCTACTACCGCGAAAATGCCAACGGCAGCAAAGACTGGATCAACCCCGCCGATGTCGAGCTGACTTTCGACGACAAAGGCCGCCCCGTTTCCGCCGTCCTCAAAGCCGACGGACTGCCCGTCGTCATCAGCGGCACGGAAAAAATGTCCAAATCCAAAAACAACGGCGTCGATCCGCAAGAACTGATTAACGCCTACGGCGCGGATACCGCCCGCCTGTTCATGATGTTCGCCGCACCGCCCGAACAGTCCCTCGAATGGAGCGACAGCGGCGTCGAAGGCGCGCACCGCTTCCTGCGCCGCCTGTGGCGTACCGTTTACGAATACCTGAAACAAGGCGGCACAGTCAAAGCGTTTGCAGGCAGCCAAGACGGTTTGTCTAAAGAACTCAAAGACCTGCGCCACAAACTGCACGCCACCACCGCCAAAGTCAGCGACGACTACGGCCGCCGCCAGCAGTTCAACACCGCCATCGCCGCCGTGATGGAACTGCTCAACCAATACGACAAAACCGACACCGGCGGCGAACAAGGCCGCGCCGTCGCCCAAGAAGTATTGGAAACCGCCGTACGCCTGTTGTGGCCGATTGTGCCGCACATCTGCGAAACCCTGTGGAGCGAATTGAACGGCGCGAAACTGTGGGAAGCAGGCTGGCCGACCGTCGATGAAGCCGCCTTGGTCAAATCCGAAATCGAAGTCATGGTTCAAGTCAACGGCAAACTGCGCGGCAAAATCACCGTCGCCGCCGATGCCTCCAAAGCCGACCTCGAAGCCGCCGCCCTCGCCACCGAAGGCGCGGTGAAATTCATGGAAGGCAAACCTGCCAAGAAAATCATCGTCGTACCAGGCAGACTGGTGAACATCGTAGTGTAAAGCCGATCGGCATTGACTGCTGCAATTAAGAAAGGTCGTCTGAAAGCCTGCATACAGGTTTCAGACGACCTTTTTAAGGTAGATTGGGTTGTCTGCATTACAGACCTCAAATATAGTGCATTATAGTGGATTAACCTTAAACCAGTACGGCGTTGCCTCGCCTTAGCTCAAAGAGAACGATTCTCTAAGGTACTGAAGCACCAAGTGAATCGGTTCCGTACTATCTGTACTGTCTGCGGCTTCGTCGCCTTGTCCTAATTTAAATTTAATCCACTATAACTTAAATCTCAAAATCCAAAACATGAATTTATTTTTCGATACCGAATTGGGAAAGCAACAAAATAAAGCAACCCACAAAATCCGTGTAATGAGCGAGGCTTGGCTAGAAAAAAACGGCTACTGCCCCTGTTGCGGAAGCAAGCCGATGCAGAGATTTACCAATAACAAACCTGTTGCAGACCTCTTTTGTCCAAACTGTCTCGAGCAATATGAATTAAAGAGTAAAAATCAAAAAACTATAGGTAACAGCGTGCCTGACGGCGCATATCACACCATGTTGGAGCGCATCCAGTCAGATACCAACCCCAACTTTTTCTTTCTTGCATATAAAAAAGCGGATTATTCCATACAGCAATTGGTGCTCGTACCTAAACATTTCATAACACCGGACATGATTATTCCCAGAAATAAAGGCATTAAAAACCGACCACACCACATCATGTGCTCCATTAATCTTGTACCTTTACCTGAAAGCGGCAAAATATTCTTAATAGACAATTCTCGCATTATCGAACCCGAAATTGTTCTGAAAAAATGGCAATCCAATCTATTTTTACGCAACCAAAATGCGGAGCGCAAAGGCTGGCTTTTAGCTATTATGAAATGTATCGACCAACTCCCCAAAGAATTCACATTGTCGCAAATGTATGAATTTGAAAACAAACTATCTATCCAATTTCCCCAAAACAACCATATCAAAGACAAAATCCGCCAACAGTTGCAAATTTTGCGTGATCAAAATATGATCGAATTCATTGGTCGCGGACTTTACAAAAAAATCAACAAATTGCACCCAACTCCCAAGGCGTTTTGATTTCAAATCATGATACTGAATTCACAAGGGATATTTATTCTTCTGCCATTCTGAAAACAGTTGAAGTTCAGCGCAATATTGCCGCAAAGGGTAGCAGCCGTAAGAAGGTTGGGGAATTGCTGGCAATTTATGAGTGATTTCGACAAACTGGCTGAAGAAGCCGCTATTTATCAAAACCGTTTGAAAAAAATCGTTTCAGACGACCTTGTCCTCTACAACGAAAATTCCCTTAACGTCATGCGGAAGATATTGGAAAAACATCCAAACGGCTGTTTTGATATGATTTTCGCAGACCCACCTTATTTTCTTTCCAATAACGGCTTCAGTTGTCAAAACGGACAAATGGTTTCCGTCAATAAGGGCAACTGGGATAAATCCAAAGGAATGGCGGCAGATTTGGAATTCTACGAAGAATGGCTCCGACTGTGTTACGCCTTATTAAAACCAAACGGCACAATTTGGGTTTGCGGCACATTCCATAATATCTATTTAATCGGCTACCTGATGCAAACCATCGGATACCATATTTTGAACAATATTACTTGGGAAAAACCCAATCCTCCCCCTAATTTGTCCTGTCGTTTCTTTACCCATTCAACAGAAACCATCTTATGGGCAAAGAAAAATAAAAAAGCCAAACACACGTTTCATTATGAAACTATGAAAACACAAAATGACGGCAAACAAATGAAATGTGTTTGGACATTCCCCCCTCCAAATAAAGCCGAAAAAACATTCGGCAAACATCCGACACAAAAACCACTCGCCTTGCTTGAACGCTGCATACCCTCAGCCTCAAACATCGGAGATTTAATTTTTGACCTTTTCATGGGCAGAGGGACAACAGGAGTCGCCGCCTTAAAACATGGTCGAAAATTTTGCGGTTGCGAACTAGAAGGAGATTTTTTTGAATTAGCAAAAAAGGTTAGAAAATGATTATTGGTGGAATCGGCGGTGCAAAAACACAAACAGGACTCAGATTTGAAGAACGCACAGACTTACGACAGCTGTTTGAAGAAATTCCTGGGTACGACTTAAGAAAAACAGATGATAATGCCGGTTATGAAGTTTGGTTTAATGGAGAATTGAAGGCTTATTGTTTTAAAAAATATGAGTTTTACCGATTTTTGAAAAGACCGGAATACAATATTAATTGGAAAGACCATCTGTCTAAAAGATTACTACCCGACAATGGGTTATTTATCATCATCCGTGATACCTTATTTATTATTGAAATCAAATTCCAACAAACCCCTAGTTCAGTAGATGAGAAATTACAAACTTGCGACTTTAAGAGAAAACAATATACAAAATTGGTTCACTCTTTAGGTTGGCGGGTTGAATATGTATATGTTTTAAATGAATGGTATAACAGACCAGAGTATAGGGATGTTTTAGATTATATTATCTGTGTTAACTGTCATTACCAATTTAATACGATTCCCTTAAGGTGGTTTGGACTGCCTGACGGTGAAATTAATGAATAAATACCATATTTAAAACACAGCCGTTCAAGGTCGTCTGAATATCATTTCAGACGACCTTGAACCAATCCCCGCCGTTTTCCGTCTTTCTGCCATTGTGATAAAGTAGCCCGACCTTTTTTCAAAATATGCGGATTCTGCCACACAGCCTATGGAAACATCCTGTCTTAACAGCCAACAGCTCGTCAACATGGTCCAACAGGGCGAGGGGGGCGACTATTTGGACGGTAGCTACCGTTTTGAAACCTTGTGCAGCGGCATTTCCCTGCACGGTGGCAGCCTGACCGCGCGCAAAACGTTTCAAAGCACGCGCCTGTCGGAGCCTTACATCGCGTTTGTCCTGCTGCTCGAAGGCAGTTTGGATTTCGGCATCAATCGCGAACGTTACCGTATTGAGGCTGAAGGTGGACATGTCCTATTGATTGCGTGCGACGAGGAAATCTTGTTCAGCCGTTATTTGTACGAAGGCGGGCATACGGCGAAACTGACGCTCAAGGGGATAGACCGCTGGCTGGCTCGCCCGCAATATGCGGGTTTGCTGCAGGCGGTTTATCGGGAAAAAGTCAGACATTGGCCGCTGGACAGTAGTTTGCGCCGCCTTGCTTTAAGCAGCTTGAAGGGGGCGGAGCACGGCGGATTGGCGGACGACTTACAGCGTGAAGCGGACGTGTTGCAACTTTTGGCTGGACTATGGACGGATTTTCTCAACCGCTATCCCTATACCGAAACCGCCGCCGAACCGCCTCATCCTTCGGAAAGTTTCATCCGTCTGCTCAACCAGGCATTCGATGCGGGTGCACACCAAGTATCTGCACTTGCCGACGCGCTGTATATCAGCGAGCGGACGCTGCAACGCCGCCTGAAAGAATCGTTCGGTACGACGGCGAGCGAGTGGCTGCGGCACAAGCATATGCAATATGCGCTGTATGCTTTGGGTACGGACAGCGTCAGCATAGGCGAAACAGCCTACCGTTGCGGCTACGCCCATGTTTCAAGCTTTACCAAGGCATTTCGCGAATATTTCGGCTGCACGCCGGCGGAGTTGAGAAAACGAGGCGAGTAATAGGGTAAATAGTGAGGGGTCGTCTGAAAACCCGAAATGCGGTTTGAACTGCACCCCAAAAGTTGGACATC
>NZ_KV789505.1:0-19331 GCF_001807625.1 Neisseria sp. HMSC03D10 | reverse complement strand
TGGGGTGCAGTTCAGTTTTCAGACGACCTTTTTTCCTTTGCCGAACTCTTTTAATCGGACAATTCCGCTTTCGATTCTTTATCTGCTTTCGCCGACCAATAAGATGCGAGCAGCGAGCCGGAAATGTTGTGCCACACGCTGAACAGCGCGCTGGGTACGGCGACGACAGGGGCTGCGGCAAAATGCGCGGCCGCCAATGCCGCACCCAAACCGGAATTCTGCATACCGACTTCGAAAGAAAAGGTCGTCTGAAACGTTTCAGACGACCTTTAATCCATTCTGCCTCACTCAAACAACCTGCCCTGCGCCAGCAACGCCTTCACGGGTGCGAAATCGCGGCGGTGTTCGGGCAGCACGCCGTATTTTTGCAGGGCGGCGAGGTGTTGCGCTGTGCCGTAACCTTTGTGTTTGTCGAAACCGTATTGCGGATAACGTTCGGCAAGCGCATACATTTCGGCATCGCGCGCGGTTTTGGCAAGGACGGAAGCGGCGGAGATTTCGATGATTTTGCTGTCGCCCTTGACGACGGCTTCGGCGGAAATGCCCAAATCTTTCGGAACGCGGTTGCCGTCTATCAATACCTTATCCGGCACGACCGCCAACCCGTGTACGGCACGGCTCATTGCCAGCATGGTGGCGTGCAGGATATTGAGTTCGGCGATTTCTTCGGGCGACGCGGAGGCGACGCTCCACGAAACGGCTTGTTCTTTGATCAACACCGCCAAAGCATCGCGCTTTTTCTCGCTGAGTTTTTTCGAATCGGTCAGGCCAGGCAAGTCGTAACGTTCGGGCAGGATGACGGCGGCGGCAAACACGCTGCCGACCAGCGGCCCGCGCCCTGCTTCGTCCACGCCCGCAAGGAGGATGGGAGACATAGCGTTTCAGTGATAAGGTTCGGTTAACGGGAGAGGTCGTCTGAAAAGGATTTCAGACGACCTTTTGAATGATATGGCGGGTACCGTTGTCATTTCCACCTGCGTGGAAGCAGCGTCGGTCTTGTAGGGTGGTTCAAGCCCGCCCTGCCCTATTTTTATGCTGTGAAACGTTTTCGCGGGCAAAGCCCACGCTACAAAAATGGGCCTGTCAGTTTCGGTCGGACAGACAAGCCATATAGCCGATTCACTTCATCTTTGATACGGCACCTATCGCCCGCCGTCATTCCCGCACAGTCAGGAATCCAGTCCTCAACTATTCAGAACTATTTAAAGATTGTCGTCATTTCAAATTTCTGGATTCCCGCCTGTGCGGGAATGACGGCGCGGGGATTTCTGATTTGAATTTACTGCAAAACCATCAAATTCGGCCCGCAGGTCAGGCATGCTCTTTATCAGGCAATAAGTATCAGGGGTCGTCTGAAAGCGTAGAAGAAACGGGCGCAATGGGTTTCGCTAAAAGCCTGCTTCGGACAATACGGCTTCAGCCGCCAACGCATCGGTATCCTTGCGCAGCAGCAAATGCAGTTCGCGAAAATCCTGTTTCAGGGCGGCGGCGGCTTCGGGGTGGTCGTACCAATAGGCAACGGCGGCGGCGAGTTTTTCCGGCTCGGCATCGTGTTGCAAAAGTTCCGGCACGGCGGCTTTGTCCAACAGGATATTGGGCAGGCCGACATGCGGCACTTTGACTTTACGTTTCACATAAAAATAGGTCAGCGGCGAAATTTTGTAGCTGATGACCATCGGCCGTTTGCACAAGGCGACTTCAAGGGTGGCGGTGCCGCTGGTTACCAAAACAACATCGGCGGCGGTGCAGACGGTATCGGACTGTTTGTCGGTGATGGTAACGGGAATGGCGGAAAATTCGGGCTGCGCCAGAATTTCACCGATGCGCCTGCGAGTAGCGGCGGTGGCGGCGGGAAGCAGGAATTGCGCCTGCGGATAGCGTTTGAGCAGCAATAAGGCCGTCTGAAAAAACAAAGGAGCCATATAGTCGATTTCGCTGACACGGCTGCCCGGCAGCAAGGCGAACACGACAGCTTCGGTTGCAACGCCCAACTTGGCGCGCGCGGCGGCACGGTCGTCGTCCAGCGGCATGGTTTGCGCCATCGGATGACCGACAAACTCGGCTCTGCCGCCCGCATCAAGGTAAAGCTGCGGCTCCATTGGGAACAGACACAGCACGCGGTTGACCTGATGCACGATTTTGTTCACCCGTTCGCGCCGCCACGCCCACACCGACGGGCTGACATAATGGACGGTAGAGATGCCCGCCTTTTTGAGTTTTTCCGCCACGCCCAGATTGAAATCGGGCGCGTCGATGCCGACAAAGACATCAGGTTTGATGCGGATAAGGTCGTTCACCAGCCCTTTGCGGATTTTCAGGATTTCGGGCAGGCGTTTGACCACCTCGACAAAGCCGCGCACTGCCAGTTTTTCCTGGTCGTACAGGCTCTCAAACCCTTCCGCCTTCATGCGTTCGCCGCCGATGCCGATGAATTTCGCATCGGGGCGGCGTTGTTTGATGGCGCGGATAAGGTGCGCGCCGAGCAGGTCGCCGGATGCTTCGCCGACGCTGATGGCGATCAGTGGGGAATGGTTCATCATCGTTACAGGAAAATAGATTGAGGTCGTCTGAAAAGGTTTTCAGACGACCTTATGAGATTATTCGGTAGGAATCGGCTCAAATTCGGCAGCGGATTGCGAAAACGGTTCGGCAAAATCGGTTGCCCCGGGTGCATCGCTGTCCACCAATTCGTCGATGTCGATATTGTCGTCCTCGCCTTGCGGTAATGTTCCGCCGGTTTGGCGGCTGCGCACTTTCATGTAGAGGTCGCGGGTGTAGCTGTATTTGTCGATGGCTGCGCCTTCGAGGCTGTCGGTCAGGTCGAGCAGTTCTTTACGGGTGTTGATGGCCTGCAGGCCGATTGTGCCCCAGCGTCCTGCTCTGGTGTGGAAGACGGCGTTTTTAACTGGGTAGACGGTGGTAACGGCGTTGCCAATGGTATCGCGTACGGTAGATGGGCCGAACAGGGGGACAACGAAGTAGTTGCTGTTTTTCCAGCCCCATGAGGCGAAGGTGTCGCCGAGGGTGTTTTTATTGCTGGGTACGCCGCCTGCACCGGCTACGTCGATTAAACCGCCAAGGCCGAAGGTGGTGTTGATGCCGACGCGGACGAGGTCTTCGCTGGCGCGTTTGACGTCAAGGCGCAGAACATTGCTGCCGAAGCTGACGACATCGCGCAGGTTGTTGAAGAAGTTGCTCACGCCGGTGCGGACGGGCTTGGGCGTTATTTTGCGGTAGCCGCGTGCGACGGGGGCGAGGACGTATTGGTCGGCCTTGTCGTTGAATTTGAATACGGCGCGGTTGTAGCCTTCGTAGGGGTCGGCGGGATTGGTTTCGGCAAATGCGGGGGTTGAGGCCATGCCGATGAGGAGTAGGAGTGAAGCGGTGGTTTTTTTCATGGGTTTAACCAGTCTTTGATTTCGTAAAGCTCGGACAGGGTACGCACGGATTCGGGTATGCCTTGCAGGGTGATTTTTCCGTCCGGACGGCGCAGTGCGTCAAGCAGCAGGGACACGCAGGCGGAATCAGCGCGTCCGACGCCGCTCAAATCGACCGCGCGGGTGTCTTTCAGACGACATTGCTGCCTGAAGCGGGTAAAGGCGTCGGCGGTCAAGGTTTTGACGGTGATGTCGCCGCTGATGTGCAGCGTGCCGTCGCGAAGTTCGGTTTGCATGGCTGTCTTGTCAACTTAATCTTGGATGATAAAACCTGAAGGTTATGGTGTGCGAAAGCCATGTCGTCTGAAAACGGACGGCATGGCTTGTCTTTGCATTATTTGCTGCCGTTTTTGGCTTTCAACTCGGCAATCAGTCCGTCTACGCCTTTGGCTTTGATGGTTTCGCCGAATTGGTTGCGGTACACGGTTACCAAGCTCGCGCCTTCGATGGCGACGTTGTAGGCACGGTATTTGTTGCCGCTTTGGTAGGTGGTGAAGTCCATGTTGACGGGTTTTTGACCAGGTACGCTGACTTCGGCACGGACGATGATTTCTTTGCCGCCTTTATTGACAACGGGGTTGTCTTTGACGTTGACGTTGGCGTTTTTGAATTTCAACATGGTACCGGAGTAGGTGCGGATCAGCAGGGTTTGAAATTCTTTGGTCAATGCTTGTTTTTGCGCGTCAGACGCGGTACGCCAAGGGTTGCCAACTGCCAGCGCGGTCATGCGTTGGAAATCGAAATAGGGAATCGCATAGGCCTCGGCTTTGTGGCGGGCGGTGTTGGCATCGCCGCTTTTTAAGATACTCAATACTTGAGTGGCGTTTTGACGGATTTGGTTCACTGCGTCAGCAGGGGCGGCAACCGCCATGCTGATGCTCAAGATGCCGATGCTCAGTGCGCTGATGAAAGAAGTTTTTTTCATGATTAAGTGTCCTAGTTTGAATATGATGGTGTACGTTTATTCGGTTGTTTTTGCCGCATCGTCGCCGCCTGCCGCGTTTTTCTCGGCGAAGCTGGTCATGAATTTACCGATCAGGTTTTCCAGAACCATGGCGGAGCTGGTAACGGAAATGGTATCGCCCGCGGCGAGGGGCTCTGTGTCGCCGCCTTGTTGCAGACCGATATATTGTTCGCCCAACAGGCCGGAGGTCAGGATTTGCGCGGAAACGTCGCTGCTGAACTGATATTTGCTGTCCAAATCGAGACGGACTTTCGCTTGATAGGATTTCGGGTCAAGCTCGATGGAGCCGACGCGTCCGACCAATACGCCCGCAGATTTGATCGGCGCGTTTGCCTTCAGGCCGCCGATGTCGCTGAAATCGGCATATACGGTATAAGTCTTGCCGGAATTGCCGAACGCTGTACCGCCCGCCACGCGGAAAGCGAGAAAACCGACCGCTGCCACGCCGAGCAGGACAAACAGTCCGACCCAAAATTCCAATACATTCTTTTTCATTAAAGTTCCTTGAATATCCAATGTGCTTTGTTTCGTTTTCAGACGACCTGTCATTCCGTAAACATCAATGCGGTCAACACAAAGTCAATCGCCAAAATCGTCAGGGCGGACGAAACCACCGTACGCGTGCTGGCACGCAAAATGCCTTCCGAGGTCGGGACGCAGTGGAAGCCCTGATGCACGGCAATCAGCGTTACCGCCACGCCGAACGCGGCGGATTTGATCAGACCGTTGATTACATCGTAATGTATCGTGATGTTGTTCTGCATTTGCGACCAGAAAATGCCGCTGTCCAAGCCCAGCCAGGTTACGCCGACCAAATACGCGCCGTAAATCCCCGCTACGTTGAAAATCGAAGCCAAAAGCGGCATGGAAAACACGCCCGCCCAAAAGCGTGGCGCAACCACGCGGGCGACAGGGTTGACCGCCATCACGTTCATCGCTTCGAGCTGTTCGGTCGTTTTCATCAAACCGATTTCGCTGGTCATCGCACCGCCCGCGCTGCTGGCAAACAGAATCGCCGCCAACACCGGACCCAGTTCGCGCAACAGCGAAGCCGCGACCATATAGCCCAAAATATCGGCGGATTTGAATTTCGACAACTGCGTATAGCCCTGCAAACCCAAAACCATGCCGACAAACAGCCCTGAAACGGCAACAATCAATACCGACAGCACGCCGGCAAAATACACTTGGCGCACGCTCAGGCGCGGACGGACGAAAGCCGTACCGGATTTCGCCAGAATGTTCAGCAGAAACAGCGTAATACTGCCGAGAGATTGAATAAAGCCGAGGGTTTTCGCCCCGACGGAACGGATAAAATTCATAGGTTTCCATTACGGATTAACGGGTTTCAGACGACCTTTTAGGATGATGATGGGTCGTCTGAAAAATAATTTTGGCTTCAGGCAACAACGGTTCAAACGTTTCAGACGACGTCTGCAAACTGAGGTCGTCTGAAAACTACCCAAGCAAATCTTGCTGTAACGACGTTTGCGCCGGATAGCGGTATGCAACAGGGCCGTCTGCCAGCCCGCCGACAAACTGGCGCACCCAAGGTGAATCCAGTTCGCGCATTTCCTGCGGCGAGCCGGAGAACATAATTTCGCCGTGCGCCAAGAAAATCACTTGATCGACGATTTCCAAAGATTTTTCAATGTCGTGCGTCACCATAATACTGGTCGAACGCAAAGCCTTGTTGACGCGGCTGATCAAGTGGGCAATCACGCCCAAGGAAATCGGATCGAGGCCGGTAAACGGCTCGTCGTACAACATGATTTCAGGGTCGAGCGCGATCGTGCGGGCAAGCGCGACGCGGCGCGACATTCCGCCGGACAGTTCGGACGGCATCAGGTTTTCCACGCCGCGCAGACCGACCGCGTTCAATTTCAACAAAACCAAATCACGGATAACTGCTTCCGGCAGGCGCGTGAGTTCGCGCATCGGAAAAGCGATATTGTCGAACACAGACAAATCGGTAAACAGCGCGCCGTGTTGGAACAATACGCCCATGCGGCGGCGGTGTTCATACAGTTCGTCAGCCGAAAAGCCCGCCAAATCACGTCCTTCAATCAAAACCTTACCCGATTGCGGATGAATCTGACCCGTAATCAGCCGCATCAGCGTGGTTTTGCCGCTGCCCGAACCGCCCATCACGGCGGCGAAGTTTCCTTGGGGAATGCTGAAATTGATATTGTTCAGAATCGGACGGTCGCCATACGCGAAGGCAACGTCTTTCATTTCGATGAAGGGTACGGAACTCATGAAAGGGAAGATAAGGCGGGATGTATTTTAATTACTTGCATTGTAAAGCTTATCAAGGTGTCGGGCAATTTTCAGACAACCTTATCAAGAAAACGTCTGTTAAGAAGCGTGAAAATCATGTGTTTGGCAGAAATTTTAAGACCATTGGAATGGTTAGGGCGTGAATCTTGCAACCTGCTGTCTTCATTTTAAAACGGGGCGCGTTACAGAACTTAATAATCCTAAACATACCGTTTTTCGCCGGCGGGTGAAGTTTTAAATTTATGGCAGGATTTTGTAGGCAAAGACACAACATTCTACAAACAAAACTTACATTTTATAGTGGATTAACCTTTAAACCAGTACGGCGTTGCCTCGCCTTGCCGTACTATCTGTACTGTCTTGCCTTGTCCTGATTTAAAGTTAATCCACTATAATTTTGTGAAAACCATTCCATCAAAAACAAACCGGCCTGCCTGCAAAACAAAGTTTGTTTCACAGGCAGACCGGTTATTGACTGCGTCAATTAAGCAGCGATTTTTTCGCACTCTTTGATGCAGGTAAGGCAAGACTCATAGCATTGTTTGCATTCTGCATGATGACCTGCGTGTTGTTTGCACGCTGCGGCACATTGTTTGCACGCTTCGACGCAGACTTTTGCCAAAGAAGGGGTCAGCGGAGAGTTTTGGGCGGCAAGGTTTTGCAGCGCGCCGCACAAAGCCAGCATTTGGTTGACGCCTGTTGCGCAGTCTTTCATAGAAGTATCGCCTTGGCTCAGCAGTCTGATGCAGTGTGCCAAACAGATTTGACCTGCTTCAACACAGTGGGCAGCCGCTTTTCTGGCTGCTTCATAGGTTTTGGACGCAGCAGCAGGGGCAGCGTGGGAATGGCCTTTATGGTCATGATGTCCGTGGGCGCGGGCGAATGAAGCGGCGGCTGCCAAAGAAACGGCTGTACCACCCAAGAATTGACGACGGTTCATACTGTATTTCCTTATGTAATCATTGATATGAAGTGAAACATAACGAATCGCTAAAATCGAAGACAGCAGCTTTCTGCGCATCATTGATGTCGTCTGAAATCAGCCGTTTATGAAATTTTGAGCGATTGAACTACACTTACCGCCGCAATCCTATCATTCAACGGTTCGACAGACAATAAATCGAAAGTCGAAAATATACTTAATGAAGTATAAAAAAGTGAAGCCTCCATATATTCCAAACTATAAAAAAACCCGCCAACGATGTGGCAGGCTTTTTTAACAGAATGAATTATTTGTCCGAATTATTTTGACGACGTAAAATAGCCGGAATTTCAAAATCGTCCAAAACAGATTGATTACTGAAATCTGCGGCAGTCAAATTCATTGAGCGGATGCCTCTGTTGGTACGAACCAAGCCATCGACATTACCAGCCTGCACAGGCTGAGCTACTTCGGCATTTCCGCTAACCAATTTTTGTGTACGGACTGCCGCACGCATTTGGTTTTCGCTGCCGTTTTCTTTCAAACCGGTCGCAATAATGGTTACGCGGATAGCGTCTTCGCCCATATTGTCGTCTTCGGCAGTACCATATTTGCATTCTGCTTCAGGATGCGCATTCTCGTTAACCACTTTCATGATTTCACGATATTCGGACATTTTCAGGCAATCCGGAGCGGTAGTGATGTTCACCAATACGCCGCGCGCGCCATCCAAAGTCACATTATCCAGCAATGGGCTGGAAATCGCTTGTTCGGTTGCCAAACGGGCGCGGTCGATGCCTTGAGCAAAACCGGAACCCATCATGGCGATACCTTTGATACCCATTACGTTTTTAACGTCGGCGAAGTCAAGGTTGATGAACCCGGGACGGGTAACTACTTCGGAAATACCGGCTACGGCATCGCGCAGGACGTTGTCCGCCGCACGGAACGCTTCACGCATAGTGACGTCTTCGCCCAATGCAGTCATCAGCTTGTCGTTCGGGATGATGATCAATGAATCGACCTGGCCTTTGAGCTGTTCCAAACCTTCTTGGGCGATGTGTACGCGTTTGCCTTCGTAGCCGAACGGACGGGTAACGACCGCAACGGTCAGGATACCCATTTCTTTGGCAATCTCGGCAACCACAGGAGCCGCACCAGTACCGGTACCGCCACCCATACCGGTGGTGATGAACAACATATTCGCGCCGCGAATAGCATCTTCGATGGCTTCGCGATCTTCTTGTGCCGCAGCACGGCCGATTTCAGGATTGGCACCCGCACCCAAACCACGGGTCAGATTAGTACCCAATTGGATGCGTTTGGCCGCATTATTTTTACCTAAAGATTGCGCATCAGTATTGGCACTAATAAATTCAACACCTTGGATGATGTTGGCAATCATATTATTGATAGCGTTGCAACCGCCGCCACCCAAGCCGATTACTTTAATGACCGCAGGGCTTGCGGCTGATTCAGCTACGTCGTAAACAAATTCCATTCAAATGACTCCTGCGCGCCCTGCATCGAGGACGGTCCAAAAATTAGATATTATCCGTATTATATAAGAAGTCTTCAGACACTGGCAAAATACTTCTTATTCATTCACCATTACCGTTATTTTTTTACTACATTTTTTAACGAAAGCATACAGGTTCTTAATTATTGCAAGTAGTTTCATTCCGCCCCAACAGCAACTCATTTTCCCTGTAAGCAAGTAACGGAACAATCAGAAATTGTCTTTAACGAATTTCATCAATCTTGCCCACAAACTGATTTTTTCAGCCTGGTCATGAACTACGATAGCGCCGGTCACCGGTGCGCCGTCCTCCTCTCCCCTTGCCGCCTGCAAAAGACCGATGGCGGTTGAGTAGCGCGGATTGCGGATTCGTTCGGATACGCCGCCCATTTCCTGAGGTACGCCGATGCGTGCAGGCAGGCCGAACACTTCTTCGGCAAGCTCAACGATGCCGGTCAGCATAGATGCGCCGCCAGTCAGAACGATGCCTGATGTGAGAACTTCTTCAGGGAAGCCGGAACGGCGCAATTCGTTAAGGGTCAGCTCTAAGATTTCTTCGACGCGCGGACCGATGACGCTTGCCAAAACGCGGCGGGAAATCTGGCGGGGTTGGCGGTCGCCGACGCTGGGAACTTCGACCATTTCGTCCAAGCCGTCCATATCGGGAATCGCTACGCCGTAGTGGATTTTGATGTATTCGGCAGCGCTGTGCGGGGTGCGCAGTGCTTGTGCCAAATCTTTGGTAATCAAATCGCCCGCCACGGGAATCACTGCAGTATGGCGGATGGCGCCGTTGGTATAAACGGCAATATCGGTCGTACCGCCGCCGATGTCGATGACGCATACGCCCAAATCTTTTTCGTCTTCAGTCAAAACAGCCTGACCGCTCGCTAAAGGCTGAAGCATGATTTGGTCCATTTGCAAACCGCAACGATGGATACATTTTTGGATGTTTTGCAGGGCGGTATTGGCACCGGTAATGATATGTACGCGGGTATCGAGTCGGACGCCGCTCATACCGATAGGCTCTTTGACGCCGGGCTGGTTGTCGATGATGTATTCTTGCACCACGGTATGCAGGATATTGTGATCCGGCGGGATGTTGATGGCTTTGGCGGTTTCGATGGCGCGGTCGATGTCGGCTTGCGAAACTTCGCCGTCTTTGATTTTGACAACCCCTTGCGAATTCAAGCTGCGGATATGGTTACCCGCGATACCGGTCGTAACGTGGCTGATTTTGGTGTCCGCCATCAATTCGGCTTCATTGACTGCCTGCTGAATGGCTTGGGCCGTCGCGTCAATGTTGGTTACCATGCCTGCTTTAAGGCCGCGAGACGGTGCCTGTCCGAGTCCGACGATGTGGATTTCGTTGTCGTCTTGTACTTCGCCAATCAGGGCGATGACTTTGGATGTGCCGATATCGAGGGCACTGATATATTTACCTTGTTGTTCCATTATATTTGCTCGTTATTTCGCTGGAGTTATAACTATTTGTCTGTATTGGCAATAGTTTGCTTCACGCCGTTTGCTTGGCTTTAGTCGTCTGAAACATTTTCAGATGGCGTCTCTGATGTGTAACGCACGGAAAATCCGTCTTTATACCGCATATCAACGTAGGATAACCGATTTTGATTTTTACGCAACAGCGTCGGCCAAATTTCGGCGAAAAGCTGTAAGCGTTTGATTTCGTTTTCCCTTCCCAGTCTGACGGTAATCCCGTTGTCCAAGACCACCAACCAGGCGGAGCGCGGCGTATAAATCAGTTCTTTAATCGCCAGATTTTGCCGGCGGAGGATGCCGGAAAATTCTTCGTAGTGTTTGACCATGTCTTTGCCCGTACCCGGCTGTCCTTCAAAGATTGGCAGCTTGGCTTTGAGCTGGGCGTCAAACACATTGCCTTTGGAATCGACCAAACCGCCGCTGCGCCAATGGGCGACAGGCACACGCTCGGTCAAATGGATTTCGACGGTATCGGGGAAGCGGCGGCGCACCATGGCGGAATCCACCCACGGCAGCTTTTGAAAGGCTGCCTGAATACCGTCCAAATCGGCACGGAAAATATTGCTGTGCGTGTGCTGTTGAGCGGCACGCTGAAGTTCCTTCCCGTCCGAATAGGTCAGCTTGCCCTGTATGGACACTTGTTTGACGGGAAAATGATTGGAGTTGTATAGCCAGGCTATGCAGGTGCCGATGAGCAGCAATGCCATCAACAGCAACAGCCAGCGGGTCAGCCGACCCAGTGCGCTTGCGTCATCCCACATGTGCGGTTTTCAAAATTTCAATGCATAAATCGGCAAAATCCACGCCGGTATGGGCAGCGGATTTCGGTACTAAACTGTGGCTCGTCATGCCGGGCAGCGTGTTGATTTCCAAGAGGTAAAGTTTACCGTCGGTATCCTTGAGGAAATCGACGCGCACGCAGCCCTCTGCCCCGATTGCCTGCGCCCCGCGGACGGCCAGGGAACGCATCAGGTTTTCTTCAGCCTCGCTCAAGTCTTCGGACGGACATTGATAAATAGTGTCGTCGCGGTTGTATTTGGCTTCGTAGTCGTAAAACTCGGTCGCGGGGATGATGTGTATGCTGGGCAGGCCTTTGCCGTTCAACACGGGGCAGGAATATTCGCCGCCGCCGATAAATCGCTCGGCGATGATTTCGCCTTGAAGGTGTTTCAATTCTTCGTAAACGCTTTTCAGACGACCTTTTTCTTTCACTTTCACAACGCCGACGCTGCTGCCCTCCGCTGCCGGTTTGACGAACATGGGCAAGCCGAGTTGCTGTTCGACGGCATCGAAATCGGAATCTTCGTGCAAAACGGTAAACTCGGGAACGGGCAACCCCAAGGCTTGCCAAATCAGTTTGCAGCGGTATTTGTCCATGCCGATGGCTGAAGCGGCGACACCGCTGCCGGTATAAGGAATGCCCAACAATTCCAACGCGCCCTGAACGGCACCGTCTTCGCCGTAAGTACCGTGGAGGATATTGAAAGCAGTTTGGAAACCTTGGGTTTTCAATTCCGCCAAGGGCGTTTCTTTAGGGTCGAAGGCGTGTGCGTCTATGCCTTTGCTTTTTAAGGCATTCAAAATGGCGGCACCGCTATCCAGCGAAATTTCGCGTTCGCTGGAAAAGCCGCCCATCAATACGGCTACTTTGCCAAAATTCTGCATTGTTTTTGTGCTTTCTTGATTACTTCATTTTTTGATACAGGTCGTCTGAAAACGAATCGGGTTTTCAGACGACCTTAATCTTGCTTCCCCACCCGATGGGACATCGCTTCATCGGGCAGCTATCGCGGCATCACGATAAAATTTCCGCCTCAGGCTTTTTTCGACAACTCCAGCATCGCGGCAGGAACGCGGTTGATGCTGCCCGCACCCATATTCAACACGATGTCGCCGTCCTGTAAAACGTTCAACAGCATTTCAGGCAAGTCGGCGACGTTTTCGCAGTAAATCGGCTCGAGTTTACCCAATACGCGGATGGCGCGGGCAAGGGCGCGGGAGTCGGCGGCAGCAATAGGCTCTTCTCCGGCGGCATAAACTTCAGTCAACACCAGCGCGTCAACAGTATTGAGGACTTTGGTGAAGTCTTCGAACAAATCGCGTGTGCGGGTATATCGGTGCGGCTGGAAGGCGAGCACCAACCGTTTTTCCGGATACGCGCCGCGTGCAGCGGATAGGGTTGCTGCCATTTCGACAGGATGGTGTCCGTAATCGTCCACCAACAGCGCGGTTCCGCCGTTGGGCAGCTTGATGTCGCCGTATTTTTGGAAGCGGCGGCCGACGCCTTCAAAACCGAGCAAGCCGCGCTGAATCGCTTCGACGGATGCACCAACCTCCAGCGCCACGCCGATGGCTGCCAAAGCATTGAGGACGTTGTGTCTGCCGGGCATGTTCAACACGACTTCAAACGGCGCCTGCTCATGTCCTTTCATTTGGACATGAACGGTAAACTTCATTTGCGCGCCGACGCTTTCGATGCCGGTTGCGTAAATATCGGCGGTATCGTCCAAGCCGTAAGTCGCGTAGGGCTTGCTTACTTTGGGCAAAATCGCGCGGACGTGTTCGCTGTCGATACACAAAAATGCTTTGCCGTAGAATGGCATACGGTGGATAAAATCGACAAACGCCTGATGCAGTTTTTCGACGCTGTGTCCGTAGGTGTCCATGTGGTCTTCGTCGATATTGGTGACGACGGACATAATCGGAGTCAGATGCAGGAAGGACGCATCGGACTCGTCGGCTTCGGCGACGATGTATTCGCCTTTGCCCAAGCGGGCGTTGGTACCTGCGGCATTGAGTTTGCCGCCGATAACGAAAGTGGGGTCGAGCCCTGCCGCGCCGAGGATGGACGCAGTCAGGCTGGTGGTCGTGGTTTTGCCGTGCGTACCGGCAATGGCGATGCCGTCACGGAAGCGCATCAGTTCCGCCAGCATCAGGGCGCGCGGAATGACGGGGATTTGCTGCTCCAGCGCAGCGACGACTTCGGGATTGTCTTTTTTGACGGCGGTAGAGGTTACGACAACATCCGCGCCGTTAACATGTTCGGCGGTATGACCGGGATAAACTTGAATACCCAAGCTGCTCAAATGCTCGGTAACCGCATTTCGCGCCTGATCCGAACCGGAAACTTTAAAGCCCAAATTGTGCAAGACTTCGGCGATACCGCTCATGCCGACGCCGCCGATACCGACAAAATGGATGTTGGTGACTCGATTTTTCATCATGATGTTGCGTTCCGGTGGATTTTCGATGCGTAAAGGCGTTATTTTAAAGGGCTATCCGCTTCTGCGCCATAGTTTTCTTGTAAATTAAAGATGTTTCGGCATACAAGATTTCACATTGGTGGCAATATGGGTAAAAAAGAGGTTTCGTTCAGCGGCAAATTACCCATTTTTAAACTCGACTTCAGCTACCAAAATACCAGCAAAAACAAAACATAAGGTCGTCTGAAAACCGTTTTCAGACGACCTCTCGTTTATCAACTTAACGGCACTTGTATCCTCATCAAGCGCATATCCAATTTGCGCCGCCCCCACGCGGTCGCATACACAAGGCGCAAGAGCCACGGATAACGCGGTTTGCAGGCGCTGCTCAAGCCCGCTTCTTCGATGATTTCCACACCCGATATCAGGCGTCGGATGTCGTCCGTTCCGCTTATCGCCCAGCGGAACTCGGGCGGCTTGTCCATTTTGCCGAGCGCGTCGTGGCGTTTGCTTTGTCCGATGTAGACTTTGGGAATGGTGTCGAAGGCAAGTTGGACGTTCGGCAGACTGCGGGCAACCTGTTTGAAAAAGTCCTGCACCTGCGCTTCTTCAAAATACATCAACACGCCTTCGATCACGAGCAACACGGGTTTGCCGTGCGCGGCAACGGTGTTCATCCACGCTTCGTCAAACATGGACGCGCCCAGATAATGATTGTCCGATTCGGGAAGCAGCATACGCCGCACTTCAATCACTTCCGGCAAATCCAAATCATACCAGGCGGTAATGCGCGGCCTGCCCAAGCGTTCGTAACGCGCATCCAGCCCCGCGCCGATTTGCACGACGACGGCATCGGGATGCTCGGCGATAAAGTGCCGGGTCATATCGTCCAACAGCTTCGCCCGCCCGCAACAGCCGACCTGCGATGCTTTGGCTTTGGCAAACTTGCCGAAGTCGTAGTCAATCTTGTCCAACATCCGCACGGCTTCGTCATCGCGCAAAAGCGGCTGCGCCCTACCCTGCTCCACAGCCTTCGCCCACAGGGGAATCAGCATGGTACTGGACAAGGCGGAAACGGTTTCGGGAGAGATTTTTTCGGACATGGCAGCTTCCAATGAGAGAAATTCCTATTTACATCATACTCCCGCACAATACGGCTGCCAAGTTGCAAAAAGGTCGTCTGAAACCCGTTTCTTGGTTTTCAGACGACCTCTGTTTCGTTCATCACATCATGTCATCATGCCGTACACGCAATGGCGGCTTCCGCCACATCGTCCGCGCTGTGCGGCAGCGCCAATGTGCGGGCGTTTTCCGCCCATTTCAGGCATTTTTCGCGGTTTAAGCCGCCGAGGATTTCGGCGAGTTTTTCCGCTGTCAACTGGGTTTGCGGCAACAGCAATCCTGCTTCTGCCTGCACCATAAAACGCGCATTGGCGGTTTGATGGTCATCGACGGCGTAAGGATACGGTACCAGCAGCGCACCCAGCCCTGCTGCCGTCAACTCGGCAATCGTCAGCGCGCCTGCTCGACAAATCACCAAATCAGCATCGCGGTAGGCGGACACCATGTCGGTAATAAATTCCACGCATTCGGCTTTCACACCCAGCGCGTCGTAATCCGCCTGCAAGCTGCCCAGCTTGCCCCGACCCGATTGGTGATACATCTGCGGGCGCGCATCGTCGGGCAGCAAAGCCAATGCCTGCGGAACGGTTTTGTTCAAAACGTCTGCGCCCAAACTGCCGCCGACCACCAAGATTTTCAGACGACCTTCACGCCCTTGGAAGCGTTCGGCAGGCGCAGGCAGGTTGGCAATATCGGCGCGGACGGGGTTGCCGACCAAGCCGCCTTCATGGCTGAACGCTTTCGGAAAAGCGTACAACACCCGCTTCGCCCAGCGCGACAGTTGGCGGTTGGACAACCCTGCCACAGCGTTTTGTTCGTGAATCACAATCGGCACGCCCAAGAGCTTCGCCGCCAAGCCGCCGGGGAAGGTAACGAAGCCGCCGAAACCGATGACGCATTCGACGCGGTGTTTGCGGATAATCCGCTGCGCTTCGCGGACGGTTTTATACAAAGTAAACGGCAGCATCAGCTTGCGTTTGATGCCGTTACCGCGCACGCCTTTAATCGCCAGCGTTTCGAGCAGGATGTCGTATTGCGGCACGATGCGCTCTTCCATCGAGCCTTCGCTGCCCAGCCAAATCACATGATGGCCGCGCGCGCGCAATGAGTCCGCCACCGCCAGCGCGGGGAAAATATGGCCGCCGGTACCGCCTGCCATCAACATGAAAGTTTTACCGCCCATGATTTACTCCACTTGGTAACCGCGCATTTTTTTGCGGTTTTCATAATCGACGCGCAACAATAAGGTAACGCACACCAGCATAACGGCAACCGCCGAACCGCCGTAAGACATCAACGGCAAAGTCAGGCCTTTGGTGGGCAGGATACCGATGTTGACGCCGATATTGAAGAAACTTTGAATCCCTATCCAAATACCGATGCCGTTGGCCACATACGCGCTGAACGTCAGTCCGGAATCACGCGCCTGCTTGCCGATGGAGAATGCGCGCATCACCAGCCAGCCGTAGCAGAACACCAAAATACACATCCCCACAAACCCGAATTCCTCGCCGATGACGGCAAAGATAAAGTCGGTATGCGCCTCGGGCAGGTAGAAGCGTTTTTCCAAACTCGCGCCCAAGCCCTGACCGAACCATTCGCCGCGCGCAATCGCCATCAACGAATGCGTCAACTGATAACCTTTGCCCAAAGGGTCGCCCCAAGGGTCCAAGAATGCCGACACGCGCGCCATACGGTAGGGTGCCGCCAAAATCATCACGCCCATTCCCCCCAGCACACTCAGTACCAAGACGGCAAAATATTTCCACGGGAAACCCGCCAAAAACAGCATACCCATCGTAATCGACACAATCACGACAAACGAACCGAAGTCAGGTTGCGCCATCACAAAAACCAAACCCAGCGCAATCATCACGATAGGCAGCAGGATATTTTTAAACTTCTTCAGCTTCTGCCAAGTTTTCTGACGCGCCTCCTTGCTGAACGGACACAGAAAAGCATTGAACAAACCGACAAACAGCGGCTTCAAACCCAAAGAGTCCATACTGCGCAAAACTTCCTCGCGCCGCGTGAACAGGCTGGACAAATACAAAACCGTCGCCAGTTTGAACAACTCGGTCGGCTGAAGATTGAGCGGCCCGATATGTATCCAACGCGTCGCCCCGTTGATTTCACGTCCGACAAACAACACGACCACCAGCAAAATCGCGGAAAAAGCAAAATAAAACGGAATGATTTTCCGCCAAAAACTCATGCTCAACAGCGACAGCCCGAGGCAGCCCAATACGCTCGCGCCGACAAACATCGCCTGCTTGCTGACAAAAGAAAACTGATTGCCGCCTTCGGACGCGGCATAAGCAATCGACGCAGAATAAATCATCACCAGACTGAAGGCGGTCATCAAAACGACCATCCACAACAGTGACACATCGAATTTCCGACCGTCCAAAGAAATCGGGCGGTCAAGAAGTTTGGAAAGACTAATCATGAAAAACATCCGTATGGGGGCAGACGGAAAAATCCGCCCCGAAACAACCAGAACAAAGCGTTTCAGACGACCCTCCGCCTAATCGGGACATCGAAGGTCGTCTGAAAAAATAGCGTGAATCAGAAAAACGTCATTCTAAAGGTTTCTTGGCAAAGCAACAATTCAGATTCTTTAAAGACCGTCGGATTCCGGCGTTCTTTGCGCCCTCCCCTACCCATCACACACGCAAAAAAGGTCGTCTGAAAACGTTTTGATGTTTTCAGACGACCTTATCTCAATCTTTTCTTCGGGCAAACAGACCGCTTCTTATCCAGTGCAAACCCTAAGCCAACTGCGGTATTTCCGCCCACGGCTGTATCTGTTCCAACTGCGCGGCGAGGCGGAGCAGCGTGTCTTCGCGCCCGTGTGCGGCGGCGAACTGGGTACCGACGGGCAGTCCGTGATGCCGGTAAAGCGGCACGCTCATGGCGGGGTTGCCGCTCATGTTCAGCGGCGACGTATAGCCGACGTATTGCAGCGCGGCAGTGGCTTCTTTTTCCAAAAACGGGTTGTTTTTCAACAGGAAACCCAAGCGCAGCGTGCCGAACAGCAGGCGCATGGCTTTTTGCGCAGCGGGCGGCGGCATCATCTCGCCGATTTTCGGCGTGGTGCGCGGGCAGACGGGCGTCATCAACACGTCGTAGCGCGTAAAAAATGCTTTGGCGGCACGTTCCTGCGCCAGCATCACGTCGCGCGCCCATGCCATTTCACCCGCGCTGATTTGCCGCCCCTGCACAATCATTGCCCACGTTGTCGGCTCAAGCAGGCGGTGCGGCAGTTTTTGTCCGGTTTCGTATTGATATTGGTAGAACAGTTTTGCCGTTTCGCCCATGACGATGACGCGGGCGGCTCGGTTGAGCTGTTCGGGCGGTGCGAAATCGGGCGTGGCTTCTTCCAATTCGTGTCCCGCATCTTGCATCAGTTTCAGACTATGGGCGAACGCGGCTTCCGTGCCTTCGTCGTTGCCGCCGCCAAACCATGCCTGTTTCCAAAAAGCGATTTTCAGACGACCTGTTTCTTGTTTCAGGCTGTCTGCAAAACCGTTTTCAGGCGGCGGCGGGCAGGCATACAGGGCGCGCTCTTGGGTTCGGGCGGCGATGTCCAGCAAAACCGCGCTGTCGCGCACGCTGCGGGTCAAGACATGGTCACATACCAAACCTTGCCATGCCTCCGATGCGTTTGGCGCATAACTGCTGCGGCCGCGCGTGGGTTTCAGCCCGAACACGCCGCAGTTGTGCGCGGGTAAGCGGATGGAACCGCCGCCGTCGCTGCCGTGTGCTGCGGGTACGACGCCCGAAGCCACTGCCGCCGCCGCACCGCCGCTGCTGCCGCCCGCGGTATAGTCCAAATGCCACGGATTGCGCGTGATGCCGTAAATTTCGGTTTCGGTAACGGCATACGCGCCCCATTCGGGCGTGGTGGTTTTGCCGAACACGCGCAGCCCCGCATCGAGATAGGCTTGGGTCAAATCGCTGTTTTGCTTGGCAATGTAATGCTGCATCATGCGCGAACCCGACCATGTCGGCGCGCCTTCCCAATCCGCCAGCAGGTCTTTGAGCAAAAACGGCACGCCCGCCAGCGGCGTATCGGCATTTTCAGACGACCCCTGCCACGTCGCCGCGCGTTCGCGCAAATCGTGCGCCAACAGATTGAGCTTGGGATTGACTTCGTCCAAGCGGCTTAAAGCAGCCCGCAACACTTCATCTGCGGACACTTCTTTTTTGCGGATCAGCTCTGCCAAACCGACGGCATCGTAACGGATGTAGTCTTGAAAATTCATGGGTTTTCCTTTCGGATTGATCAACACACGTTTTGTCGGTCAGGCATGACTGCCCGCCGCCTCGCCGTTTGCCCGCATAGGCAATTTGAGACCTTTGCAAAATTCCCCAAAATCCC
>NZ_KV789504.1:0-11214 GCF_001807625.1 Neisseria sp. HMSC03D10 | reverse complement strand
CTGAAAGCAGGCGATGTCAACATCACTGCCGAGGGCATCAACGCAGGCGGTAAGAAAGTCACCAACGTCGCCGCAGGCACCGTCGCCGCAGACAGCACCGATGCGGTTAACGGCAGCCAGTTGTATCAAGCTAATCAGGCGATTAACCAAAGGGTGACCAACCTTGGCAATTACGTGGTGAACATGGGCAACCAAATCAACCAACGTATCGACAATGTGGAAAGCGACTCCAAAGCCGGTACCGCAGCAGCCATGGCGGTGGCAGGTCTGCCGCAAGCCTACCTGCCGGGTAAGAGTATGATGGCGGTTGCAGGCGGCGTTTACCGCGGTGAAAGCGGCTACGCAGTCGGCTTCTCCAGCATCTCCGACGGCGGCAACTGGATCATCAAAGGTACTGCTACCGGAAACTCGCGCGGCCACTACGGCGCGACCGCAGGTGTCGGTTATCAATGGTAATCCTGATCTAAAGCCTGTTTGAAGGCAAAGCAAAGGTCGTCTAAAAACCCAAAACAGGGTTTTTAGACGACCTTTTTCTATATCGGGTTGAATAGGAGGGGGTGGTTTTCCAATATGCTCGGTTTCACAAACACTCGCTTGACACAAAACGCCAAGATTTGTTTTCAGACGACCTTGCAGCCATGCCCGACTATTTTTTGTGGCAAAATTCAGCCATGTTCCACATGGTCAGTCCGCGTATTTAAACTGAAGAAATTTCAAGCCGGCTGACCAAACAGATTACAAGGAGAAACAGACATGAGCCGCATTTTATCCTCACTGCGCTATCCGCTGATTCAAGCACCGATGGCGTTTGCGCATGACACAGAGCTGCCTTTGGCTGTCGGCAAAACCGGCGCTTTGGGTTCGTTGGCGGGGGCGATGTATGACACCGCAGGTTTGGAAAAAGCATTGGCACGGATGAAGCAGGAAGGCGGCGGCCGTCCGTACAACCTCAACTTTTTCGCCCACCGCACGCCGTCTGCCGACCGCGCGCAACAGGACGCATGGTTTGCCGTGTTGCGTCCGTATTTAGAGGCTTACGGGCTGACGGAAAACGATATTCCCTCCGGTGGCGGACGGCAGCCGTTTGATGCCGACACTTTGGCATGTGTGGAACGTTACCGACCGCCTGTGGTCAGCTTCCACTTCGGTTTGCCCGCGCCCGAATACTTGCAGCGCGTTAAAGCGACGGGCGCGGAAGTGTGGAGCAGCGCAACGACGGTCGAAGAAGCCGTTTGGCTGGAGCAAAACGGCGCGGATGTCGTGATTGCTCAAGCGTGGGAGGCGGGCGGTCATCGGGGTTGGTTTTTAAACCGCCATCCCGAGAGCCAAAGCGGCTTGTTTGCCCTATTGCCCGCCATCCGTAACGCCGTGCGCCTGCCCGTTATAGCCGCAGGCGGCGTTTCCGATGCCGCCGCCGTCCGCGCCGCCATCCAAACCGCCCGACCCGAAGATACCGTGGTGACCAACTTGTTCAGCGGCGGCGCAGCGCGCGGGCTTTACAACCGTTTCATACGCGAAGCCGGCCCGATGAATGACGCGGCACTCCCGTTCCCCTTGGCCGGCGCAGCCGCCGGCGCATTGAAAGCCGCCGCCGAAAAACAAGGCTGCTACGACTTTTCCCCATTTTGGGCAGGACAAAACGCAGGACTGTGCCGCCCCGGCAGCGCAGCGGAAATCGTTGAGCGGCTGTGTAGCGGTATCGAGCGTTAGGACGGTTTGAATACGGGCAAGGCGGACATGGCAAACAAGGTCGTCTGAAAATGTGAACTAGGTTTCCAGACGACCGGTAGCGTGGGCTTTGCCCGCGAAATGAATATCAAAGATAACTGCCCTATTCGGATTGTCGGACGGAAGGTTCGCGGGCAAAGCCCACGCTACGGGCTGGGTTTATTTCGAGTCTGTCGGGTTAAATAAAAGGTCGTCTGAAAACGGGGGGAGTGAGTTTGTTTCTCCCAAACTCAAATCTCAAAGTTTTCAGACGACCTTGTTTTAACTTGCAACCTGCCCCCTCTCCCGTTCGGCGGGAGGGGGCTGGGGAGAGGGTGGTTCTACGGGTTGTACGAATTTGATTTGACCTAAAGCCGCAAAGCCACCCCCATCCTAACCTTCCCCCGCTAAACGGGGGAAGGGACAGATTGCTGTTGCTGCAACGAGTAGCGTGGGCCTTGCCCACGGGATAAATGCCGAAATGGATACCCATTCGGCTGTTGTCTGATTTGAATTGTCAGGTGGTAGATTTCGCGGGCAAAGCCCACGCTACTTGGGTTATCACAAGCCTGTATTGATTGAATAAACGAGGTCGTCTGAAAACGGGGGAGAACGAGTTTCTCTAAAACTCAAATCTCAAAGTTTTCAGACGACCTCGTTTTTATCTGCAACCTGCCCCCTCTCCCGTCTGGCGGGAGAGGGCCGGGGAGAGGGTGGCTCTATGGGTTGTACAAATTTGATTTGACCTAAACCCACAAAGCCACCCCCATCCTAACCTTCCCCCGCCGGACGGGGGAAGGGACAGATTACTGTTGCTGCAACGAGTTGCGCAGGGCGGTTTACCGCTTTATTTCTTATCGCCATTTTCGGGGCGCACCCAGCCTTCGATGATGGTTTGGCGGGCGCGGGCGAGGGCGAGTTTGTTGTCTTCGACGTTTTTGGTAATCGTGCTGCCTGCGCCTGTCGTGACTTTGTTGCCGAGTTTGACGGGGGCGACTAGGACGCAGTTGGAGCCGATGCGGACTTCGTCGCCGATGATGGTTTTGTATTTGTTCACGCCGTCGTAGTTGGCAATAATCGTGCCTGCGCCGAAGTTGGTTTTGCTGCCGACTTCGGCGTCGCCGATGTAGGTGAGGTGGTTGGCTTTGGTGCCTTTGCCGATGGCGGCGTTTTTGATTTCGACGAAGTTGCCGACGTGTACGTCGTCTGAAAGGCGGGCTTGCGGACGCAGGCGGGCGTAGGGGCCGATTTGGTTGTTTTGTCCGACTTCGCAGTCTTCGAGGTGGGAGAAGGGGGCGATTTTGCTGTTTGCGCCGATTTTGGCGTTTTTGATGACGCAGTTTGCGCCGATTTCGACGTTGTCGCCGATTTCGATGTCGCCTTCGAGGACGACGTTGACGTCAATCACGACGTCTTGTCCGTGTTTCAGACGACCTCTTAAGTCGAAGCGGGCGGGGTCGCGCAGGGTGACGCCTGCTTTGAGCAATTCTTGCGCTTGTTCGGTTTGGAAGATGCGTTCGAGTTCGGCAAGCTGGAGTTTGTTGTTCACGCCGGCGGCGAGGTGGGAGGCGCGCACTTGGACGGGATGGACTTTGATGCCGTCGGCAACGGCTTTGGCGATGAGGTCGGTCAGGTAGTATTCGCCTTGGGCGTTGTTGCTGGAGAGGGTGTCCAGCCAGTTTTTGAGTTTGGCGTTGGGCAGGACGAGGATGCCTGTGTTGATTTCGCGGACGGCTTTTTGGGCGGCGTCGGCGTCTTTTTCTTCGACGATGGCGGTTACGCTGCCTTGGCTGTCGCGGATGATGCGGCCCAAGCCTGTCGGGTCGGCGGGAACGTCGGTTAACAGGCCGACTTCGCTGCCTGCGGCTTCGAGCAGGGTTTCGAGGGTGGCGGTGTCAATCAGGGGAACGTCGCCGTACAACACCAGCGTGCGGCCTTCGGCGGCAAGGTGCGGCAGGGCGGTTTTGACGGCGTGGCCGGTGCCGAGCTGTTCGGTTTGTTCGACCCAGACGACGTCGCGTTTGACGGTGTCCAAAACTTGGTCTTTGCCGTGTCCGATGACGACGCAGATGTTTTGGGGATTCAGGGCGGCGGCGGTGTCGATAACGCGCTCGACCATGGGCTTGCCGCCGATTCGGTGCAGCACTTTGGGCATTTTGGAATACATGCGCGTGCCTTTGCCGGCGGCGAGGATGACGATGTTGAGGGGTGTGGCGGACATGATGGGCTTTCTCGAATGCAATGTTGATGAAGGGGGTATTTTGGGGTCTTCTGAACGGGGTTTTGGGGTTTCAGACGACCTTTTTATTTGGGTTTGGTGTGCGGACGTGGGGATTATGGTTTATTGGGTTTGGGGTTCCAGCGGTACGAGTCGGCATGGCTGCCGTGTTCCAAGCGGTCGAGTGTGGTCGGTTTCAGGGGCGTGCGCGCGGATGTGTCGGCGGGACGGCTGTCGAAGTCGTAGCGGTCTGTGGTGCAGCCGCTCAGGATGGCGGCGGTAACGAAAATCAGGGCGAGGGAACGCATGGTTTTCTCCTTGTGAAGGACGGCAGATATGGGACGAACGGGATGGCGGTTATGTTTGAGGTCGTCTGAAACGGAAAAAACGGTTTCAGACGACCTCTGCGGGCGGATTATTCTTCAGTTTGCGTTTCGGGCGCGGTGTGTCCGGCGCCTTGGGGTTTGTTCCATGTCGTGCCGCGTACGTTTTCTTGGTCGCCGTGCAGCGGTTTGAGGGTGCGGCGTTCGGGGCGGTATTGGTTGTAACGCATATCGCGGGAGTAGGTGCCGTCTTCGTAATAGATGCGCGTGCCTTTTTCGTATTTGGGGCGCAGGGAGGTGTGGCCGGATTCGTTTTGGTAGGTTTCCCAAGTACAGCCGGTCAGGGCGGCTGCGGCGGCGAGGATGAGGGCGGTGTATCGCATGATGGTTGTCCTTGTGGTCGGGCGGATTGGTGCCGTTGTTCAAACCCGATATTGTAAAGGTTTCAGACGAGTGCCGACAGTTTTTCGGCACATTCGGCGAGCGCCTGCATATCTTTTGCAACGGCGTCGGTAAAGGGCAGGGGATGGGCTTTGCTGCCGAACCATACGGTTTTCATGCCCAGCTCTTTGGCTTGGTGCAGGTTGTCCGCGCTGTCGTCTATCATGATGCACTGTCCGGGTTGGGCGTCGAGCAGGCGGCAGACGGTCAGGTAGGCTTGCGGGTCGGGCTTGTAGCGCAGCCCGAAGTCGTCCGTGCCGAAGAGTGCGTCAAAACGGTTTGCCAAACCCAATGCCCCGATGATGGCGCGGACGTAAAACGAAGGGCCGTTGGAAAAAACGGCTTTGCGTCCTTTCAGACGACCTAAAACGCTTTCGGTTCCCTCCATGCCCTGCAATTTTGCCAAGATTTGCGCGATGGGATGGCTTTCGCGCAGAAATTCGCGGATGTCGATTTCGGGATGGTGGATTTGCAGGCCGGCAAGCGTTGCGCCGTATCGGTGCCAATAGTCCTGACGCAGGTCGGATGCCGATTCTTCGGAGAGTTTGAGGCGTTGCGCCATGTAGTCGGTCATGGCGCGGTTGATGATGTAAAAAATGCCTGCATCGGCGTTATGCAGCGTGTTGTCGAGGTCAAAAAGCCAGACGGGGGAAAGGTTCATGTCGTGTGTTGGTGCGGATTTTGTTATGATGTTTCGTATTTTACCCGTACAAAGGTTAGAGAATGAAACTGAAATTATCCGCCCTCGCCCTCCTGTTGGCTTCGGCAAACTTATCCGCCCAGACTGAAGTGCGCCTTGCCGTGCACAAATCCTTCAGCCTACCCCAATCCGTCATCGCGCAGTTTGAAAAAGCCAACGACGCCAAAGTCTCCGTCATCAAGGCGGGCAGTGGCAACGAAATGCTCAACAAGCTGATTCTCAGCAAGGCCAACCCGATTGCCGACGCGGTTTACGGTTTGGACAACGCCAACATCGGCAAAGCGCGCGAAGCGGGCATACTGGCGGCGGCGCAGCCCAAATCCGCGCCCGTTTCAGCGGGGATGCCCGTCATCGCGGCAGTCAATTACGGCTACGTTACCCTCAATTACGACAAAAAATGGTTTGAACAGAAAAAACTGCCGCTGCCCAAAACCTTGCAGGACTTGACCCGCCCCGAATATAAAAACCTGCTGGTGACGCCCTCGCCCGCCACCTCCTCGCCCGGACTTGCCTTCCTGATGGCGAACATCGGTGGCATGGGCGAAGAGGGCGCGTTCAAATGGTGGGCGCAGATGCGTCAAAACGGCGTGAAAGTCGCCAAAGGCTGGAGTGAAGCCTATTACACCGACTTCACCCAAAACGGCGGCGCGTATCCGCTCGTCGTCAGCTACGCCGCCAGCCCCGCCGCCGAAGTCCACTACTCCAAAGGCAAATACAGCGTGCCGCCGACCGGCAACCTCTTCCTCAAAGGCGGCGTGTTCCGCCAAGTCGAAGGCGCGGCAGTCTTGAAAGGCGCGAAACAACCCGAGCTGGCGGCAAAACTCGTACAGTGGCTGCAAAGCGGCGAAGTGCAAAAAGCCCTGCCGACCGAAATGTGGGTCTATCCCGCCGTGAAAAACACGCCGCTGCCCAAAGTCTTCGAGTTCGCCCAAGCACCGAAACAAACCGACTCGCCCAGCCGAAACGACATCGACACCAAACAGAAACAATGGGTCAGCCGCTGGACGAAGACCGTGTTAAGGTAAGCGGAAAGGTCGTCTGAAAAGCCGCCGCCTTATCCCGTCGGCTGGATATAGTCAAATGACTTTATTTTCGATACGCAACTTATTGGTTGCCGTCATTCCCGCCGTAGCCTACGCGAGGACAGGCTCAGGCGGGAAGCCATTTTTGAAATTTGGAAGCTGTTTTTGAAATCAAGGTTTCTCAAGTTTGACGATGGATTCCCACCGTAGCCTGTCCTCGCGCAGGCGGGGGCGGGAATGACGGAATTTGATGATATGCCGTATTTAAAGTTAAGGATATTGGCTATAAAAAGGGTCGTCTGAAAACCTAAAAACGGTTTCAAACTTATCGAAACCATGTTTCAGACGACCCCTTACCGTTTCGTTTTGAATGAAGGAACCCCATGAAGAAGCCCCTACTCTACGCCTTCACGCTGACCGCACTTGGCGGCTGTTTCTACACCGAAACCCCATACGGGCGCACCGCCGTCCTCGACCTGCCCGTCCATTCCCAAACCACCATCAACAAAACCGTTACCGTCAACGCCCCGCCGGGGACGACCGTCATTTATCAAGACAGCGAGCCGGTCCACCGCTACGGCTATCCCTACCCGCCTTACCCGCGCCCGTATCCCGCGCGTCGGGTTTATTAAGATCAAAAGGTCGTCTTAAAAATTCATTTCTGCTTTCAGACGACATTATCCTTTTGTCCTTCAAATATACCGTTTAAGTTGTTCTTTACATTTTTTGTTTAAAATTAAATTAAACTAAGGAAGGTTAACCGACCTCAGTTTTTTTAATACGCAAATCTAAGGAACAACATGAAAATTCTTCTCTCTACACTTACCCTATCCGCCCTCCTGCTCACCGGCTGCGGTACACTGACCGGCATTCCTTCACACGGCGGCGGCAAACGCTTTGCCGTCGAACAAGAACTCGTCGCCGCCTCGTCCCGTGCCGCCGTCAAAGAAATGGATCTGTCTGCCCTGAAAGGCCGAAAAGTCGCCCTTTACGTTTCTACCATGGGCGATCAAGGATCGGGCAACATTACCGGCGGACGCTACTCCATCGACGCATTGATTCGCGGCGGCTACCAAAACAACCCCGACAGCGCCACCCAATACACCTATCCCACCTACGATACTACTGCCACTACCAAAGCCGATGCGCTCTCCAGCGTTACCACTTCCACATCGCTTTTGAACGCCCCCGCTGCCGCCCTGACCAGAAACAACGGACGCAAAGGCGAACGGTCTGCCGGACTGTCCGTCAACGGCATGGGCGACTACCGCAACGAAACCCTGATTACCAACCCCCGCGACGTTTCCTTCCTGACCAACCTCGTCCAAACCATCTTCTACCTGCGCGGCATCGAAGTCGTACCGCCCGAATACGCCGACACCGACGTATTCGTAACCGTCGACGTATTCGGCACCATCCGCAGCCGTACCGAACTGCATATCTACAACGCCGAAACCCTTAAAGCCCAAACCAAGCTCGAGTATTTCGCCGTTGACCGCAACAGCCGGAAACTGCTGATCAAACCTACCTCTGCCGCCTACGAATCCCAATACAAAGAAAAATACGCCCTTTGGACCGGTCCTTACAAAGTCAGCAAAAACGTCAAAGCTTCAGACGGCCTGATGGTCGATTTCTCCGACATCACCCCCTACGGCGACACAACCGCCCAAAACCGTCCCGACTTCAAACAAGGCAATGCCCAAAACCTTGATGTCAGCGACGAAGTCATCCGCCGCCGTGAAGGAGAATAAACCGTGAAACCGCTGCGCAGACTGACAAACCTCCTTGCCGCCTGCGCCGTAACGGCGGCTGCCTTCGGGCAGCCCGCCCTCGCGGCGGACTTAAGGAACGACCCTGTAGTGCAGGATTTGCTCCGACGGGAGAATTTCGACCCCGGCAAAAAATTCCACCTCTTCGGCAAAGCACGCGGAACCGTGGCCGAGCGTACCGGACTGATGACCATTTCGCCCACCATCACACAGCGGTCGGGCAATTTGCAGATGGAAACCGCAACCATCTTCAGTAATCCCGGATATATCGTCCGCTTTTCCGGACACGGACATGAAGTCCATTCCCCGTTCGACAACAGTGCCAGCAAAAGCGACAGTTGGAAAGGCGGCAAAGTAATCGACGGTACGGGCATGACCTTTGCCAGCATGTCATGGGACGGCTACGAACACCACCCTGCCGACGGTTACGACGGCCCGCAGGGAGGCGGCTACCCCGCACCTCACGGCGCCCGGGATATTTATTCCTACGTTGCGAAAGGCCAGGTAAGGAGGCAGACTGTTGTTCACGACGACAACCGTTCGACGCAGCAACGGTTTGCGGACAGATTCGGCAACATACCGAAAAATTTTTCCGACCGTGCCGGAGAAGCCAATAAAAAAATGTTCGAACACAACCCCGGGCTCAACCGCTGGGGTAACAGCATGGAATTTATCAATGGTGTCGCCGCAGGTGCCCTCAATCCCTTTCTCAGCGCCGGAGAAGCCATCGGCGTAGGCGATGCAGTTCAAGGGACGGGTTTTGCCATCGATATGGCGACTGCAGCGGCCATCAGCACCATGTCGCCGGACAACGCCATTGCCGCCATCGACCATTTGAAGAGTTTGGCAAAATCGGAAGAAAAAATCGGCAAAACTGTCCGCGATTGGACGGCAGAAAATCCCAATGCTGCCGAAACCGTCGAAGCCATGTCCAACACCCTGCCATATGCCAAAGCCAAAAGCCTGACGAAGGCGGCAAAAGCAGGGAAAGCTGATGTCAGCAGAGATTTCTCAACATCCTACACCTGCTCCTTCCACGGCAGCACCTTGGTCAAAACGGCAGACGGCTACAAAGCCATTGCCCGTATCCGGGCCGGCGACCGCGTTTTTGCCAAGGACGAGGCAAGCGGAGAAACGGGATACAAACCCGTTACCGCCCAATACGGCAATCCGTATCAAGAAACCGTTTACGTTGAAGTTTCAGACGGCCTCGGTAAAATACAAACCCTCGTTTCCAACCGCATCCACCCGTTTTATTCGGACGGCAAATGGATTAAAGCGGAAGATTTGAAAGCGGGAAGCAGGCTGTTTGCCGAACACGGTGCAGGGCAGACCGTTCAGAGCGTTACCGTCAAACCGGAACCGCTGCAAGCCTACAATCTGACCGTTGCCGACTGGCATACTTACTTCGTCAAGGGTGATAAGGCGGAAACGGAAGGGGTTTGGGTTCATAATGAGTGTCCGTATAGTGGCAATAAAAACTTTAATACTGACAGACCATCAGGGTTTCGAAAATCAACTGTTGAAAATGCTTGGGATGCTGCCAAAGATGGCAGTAAACCTAATACGAAACAATGTCCAACATGTGGTAAAGATGTACGTGGAAATCCACATAATAGAGAAAATAGAAATACCAAAGATGGTTGGGACGTAAGTCATAATCCTTCTTGGAATAACCGAGATAAAAATCATGCCAATAGAAAAGAACTGATTAATGATTTTAATTCTGGGACAGGGTTGGAATGCCGCCATTGTAATCGTTCAGGAAAAGACAATGATAGTAGATTTAAAAAGTAATATGATTAATCATGTTGAAAAATATATAGGCACTATTTCTCATGGATCGAAAAGTGATTCGGGAAGTCAGTACAAATTAAATATCGCAGCTATTCCCTCTTCCCCTAACAGGGATTTAAAAACTTATATTACTTTAGGGTTAAGCAAACATGATCTGAATTATAAAAGTAGATTTGAAATACTTTTTGTATGTTCTTTAAAATATGATGAAAATCAGATTTTTCCATTTTTAAGATGGTTGGCAGAAACCATCATTGAGAACAAAAAAATTCTTCTTCGAGGACAGGTTATTTATTTGCCTAGAAGCATTGTTGATTCAACAAAAATGGATGCACTGTATGTTTCCGCCCCATTTTATTTCGATGATGATTTTCAGGTCTGTTATGGCGAACACTACAATATTGTTTTCCCTTTGCTTGTCCCGTTGTATAAACAGGAAGCGGAATTGGTGGAAAAAAAGGGTTGGAATGCTTTTGAGCAGTTCTTGCTGGATAATGAAGTTGACAACCTTTCGGATATGAATAGGAAACCGTTTGTTTGGTAAATGCCGTTCTTCAGACGACCTTTGAAAACAGGCTAAAAACATGGCATATAATCAAAAAGTCTTGTCCCACTTGCAAAATTTTTGGATAAATCATGAAATTAAAGGATTTACTTGGACTTTAGGAAGGGTTGTTGAAGAACTTCCCGATTTCCAAGTTTTCCAAGTGATTCCTAATCATGAAGATGAGCCTTGGGTTTATGTCAGCTCTGGGATAGGTCCATTTTTAGGACAGGAGTTTTTTATCGTCAGCCCGTTTGAAACGCCCGAACATATTGAGACCTTGGCAATGCTGGCATCGGCAAGTATGCATTATCCTGATCAATTTCAATTAGGGAAAACCGTCAATATCGGCAGACCGTGGGTTGAGCAATCATCCTTCCAGCATTTTCTGATTTCTCTGCCTTATCCTCATGGGCAAGAGTTGGAATATATGGATAATGTCCGATTTTTCTGGTTATTGCCGATTACTCATCAAGAGAGGCTTTTTTTAGATACTCATTCGGTAGAGGACTTGGAAACGAGATTTGATGAGGTAGGTATTGATTATTTAGATATAAATCGTGCAAGTACTATATAGCAGGGTGGATTAAAAACCCAACAATCAAAAGGTCGTCTGAAAAACCTTGTTTCGGGTTTTCAGACGACCTTTCGTTTATCTGCCGGAGACCTTTGCAAAATTCCCCAAAATCCCCT
>NZ_KV789503.1:0-6290 GCF_001807625.1 Neisseria sp. HMSC03D10 | reverse complement strand
CGCCTTGTCCTGATTTAGTTAATCCACTATATATAGCGCAACGGCAAACATTGCGACAGGTCGTCTGAAAGTTTGAAAAACAACGGCTTACTGCCGCTTCCCCTCTTTCAGACGACCTGTTCGACCGTATCATTTGGCTTTTAGATGGTGTGTTTCTGACGTTTTTTCAGTTTGGTCTTAATCCGACCCTGTTTGAGCTGCGACAGGCGTTCGACAAAAACGATGCCCATCAAATGATCCAACTCGTGCTGCACGCAAATCGCCAACAGACCGTCCGCCTCCAGCGTGAATTTCTCGCCTTTTTCGTTCAAAGCCTCGACCTTGACGCGCTCGGCGCGGGTAACGGTGTCGTAAATGCCCGGCACGGACAGGCAGCCTTCTTCGTAAGTGGTTTCGCCGTCTTTTTCAACAATGACGGGGTTGATGAACACGCGCGGCTCGCTGCGGTCTTCAGTCAAATCCATCACGACGACGCGCTCATGCACATCGACCTGCGTCGCCGCCAGCCCGATACCGCGCGCTTCGTACATGGTTTCAAACATATCGGCAACCAGCTTTTGGATGCGCTCATCGACTTGCTCGACAGGCTTCGCCACGGTGTGCAGACGCTCGTCGGGATATTGCAGGATATTCAGTAAAGCCATAATTTTCTCTTCGTTTTTCAATACTTGGGACGCGCATTCAAACACGTCCGGCAGCAGATTGTGTGTGTTTTCATACAAATTTTGCGCCTGTCTTCACAATTCCCGTGATGACACTAACATTCAATGATAAAATATGCGTCAATGAATTTCTGTTCAATGCGCACGAAACGCCTATTGACGTTTTTTAAAGGGGGACGGCGGTTTTTTGCAAACTCCCGGCCATTTCATTTTCTCCGTTTATCATTTAAAGACAAACCGAATCAATTTCAAGGGGAACGGTTATGCAACAACGTATTATAACCCTGCTTTGTGTCGCGGGCATGGCAATTTCCGCCCACGCTCAAGCAGCTTCATTAAAAGTGCGCCCCGATGCGCCGCAACGCTACGTCGTGAAAAACGGCGACACACTCTGGGGTATCTCCGGCAAATATCTGTACAGCCCGTGGCAGTGGAACCGCCTTTGGGGCGCAAACCGCGGGGAAATCCGCAATCCGCATCTGATTTATCCGGGTCAGGTGTTGGTTTTGCGCTACGTCAACGGCCGCCCGCAACTGGGCTTCGAAAACGGCTCCGCAGGCAATGACGGCATTCCGGTCATCAAACTCAGCCCGCGCGTCCGCGAAACCTCTTCAGGCTACGGCATCCAAACCGTCAACGTGAACTTCTACCGCATGTTCATGCAACATCCGCAGTTCATCGACCAAATGAAGACCCAAGACGCACCGCGCCTGATCGACGGTCCTGACAACCGCATCATGTACAGCAAAGGCGAACGCGTGTACGCCTACGGCGTTACCGAACCCGGCCGCTATCTGGTTTACCGCGCCGTCAAAGACCTGACCGATCCCGATACCCGCAAATACCTCGGACAAGAAGTTGTCTTCAGCGGCATCGTCAGCACCCTGCCCTACACCAACAGCGCGCTGGACTCCGCTTCCGACGAAGACCGCAAATACCTGAAAGACGGCGAATACTACACCCGCCTGCACCCGCTGGCGAAAGTGCCGACCCAAACCGCGCAGCCTATGATTGTGGAAGAAGCCGTTTCCGAAATCCGCAAAGGCGATTTCCTACTGAAAATGGACGGCGAAACCGAGCCTTTCCAAATCATGCCGCACGCACCGACGCAACACATCGACGGTAAAGTCATCTCCATCCTCGACGGCGTACACGAAGCCGGACAATTCCAAACCGTTACCCTGAACAAAGGTTCCGCCGACGGCTTGGACAAAGGCACGGTCTTGAGCATTTACAAACGCGACCGCCAAGTGAAAGTCGATTTGGAAGAAGGCAAAAAAGGCCGTAAGAACATCGTTAAATATGTTTCCATCCCTGCCGAAGAAACCGCATTGGCCATGGTATACCGCACCGGCGAACATCTCTCGTCCGCCATCATTTTGGAAAACCTGACCAGCATCAACATCGGCGACACCGTATCCGAACCCGGCCGCGACTTGGACAACATGTCTGACGACAAACCGCACGTCCGCAACGAGCCGCAAGATTCCCACGATACGGAACACAACCAATACAATATCCACAGCAACATCAATAAATATTGATTGATTGCCGACAACAAAACGTCGTCTGAAAATTTCAGACGACGTTTTTTATAAAAATTTGAATAAGCAACGCCGTACCGTCATTCCTAATCAGCGTGAGTCTGATCCTGAGTTTTTCAAAAAATTATGAAGATTGCCGTAATCTCAAACCTCCAAATACCCGCCCGCGCGGAAATGACGATGCCGGCATTTCCTGCTATCGCCCGCTCTATCTGCCCAATCCGCTTTATCCTCAAGATAACTTGTTTCTTGAATGTGCCGATAAACTTCTGCCGCTCATCCCTACCAAGCCATAAGCGGATATATTGTTACCTATCGAATCAGTCAAGCGCCAAACAGGTCGTCTGAAACCTTTTCAGACGACCTGTTTGGCTATGGGCGCTGTGTTAACTGCCTGAACCGACGGTGTAAACCTTACCGATGCTTTCGGGGTCTTGCAGGACGACGGTGACGGCGGCGGCGAGTCCGTTTCGGCTCATGTAGTTTTTAGGGATGCCGTCGGGGTGGTCGGTCAGGATGTGGCGGTTGTCTTCGCTGTTGTCCAATCCGCAGGGGCGGAGGATGGTCCAGTTCAGGCTGCTTTGTTTGAGGTAGATTTCGGCTTCGGTTTTGGCGCGGACGGCTTCGCCGAGGGCTTGTTTGAAGGGTTCGCTCATCATGTCCCATTGTTCGCCGCAGCCCATGCTGGTAATCAGGATGAAACGGGCTTGCGGGTTGGTAGCCTGGGTGGCGGCAATGATGTTGATGTTGCCCAGTGCGTCGCTGCGTATGCCTTGTTCGTTTTTGCCGCCAACGAAGCTGATGACGCTGTCGGGGCGGTATTGCGCGAACACTTTGTCGAGCGCGTCGGCATCGAGCGCGTCGGCGGTGGCCGTCTGAATGCGGTGTTCGCTAAAGAACGAGTCTTCAGGCGGCTTTCTTAATACGGCGACGGTGTCGGCAGGATGGGTGAGTGTGCTGATGAACGCGCGGCCGGACGAGCTGTTGGCACCGAAGATGAGTTGCATGGGGAGCTCCTTTGTGTGTTGGATGGTTAGGGGTTCAATAATCTGTTTACTTTGTTGAGTGGTTGGGACAGGCTGGTTGATTTTCAGACGACTTTGTTGTGTTTGATGCTGCGTGGTCGTGGGCAAAGCCCACGCTGCCTTTTTTCGGTTTTCTCTTGCGACAGAACTGAGATTGTCTGAAAAACAGGCAAAACGAGTTTTATAACAATAGCCGTAGCATGGGTTTTGTCTGCGGAATTAACTTACCGGTTTGGGGTCGTACCCTCTCCCTAGCCCTCTCCCACGGGGAGAGGGGATGGGTTGGTAGGGAGAATCCAAACGACAGAGAATGCCAAAAATGGTTGGTGCTCAGTTGAATCAAAGGTCGTCTGAAAACGGGCAAAGCGAGTTTTATAACAACAGCCGTAGCGTGGATTTTGCCTGCTGAATTGACTTACCGGTTTGTGCTTTACCCTCTCCCTAACCCTCTCCCACGGGGAGAGGGGATGGGTTGACAGGGAAGCTAAAAGTGGCAGAGAAGCCAAAAATGGTTCAGTTGTAGCGTGGGCTATGCCCGCGATTTTGCTCCAAAGGTCGTCTGAAATCTGTATTTGTTTTTAACGAAACTCGCTGTATTCGTTTTAACTTCATTGATACTGCGCTTTCAGACGACCTTGTTGTGTTTGATGTTGTGCTGTCGTGGGCATAGCCCACGCTACTTCTTTTTGGTTCTCTTTCGCGGCAGAGTATTAGGTCGTCTGAAAGCGGGCAAAGCGGGTTTCATGACAACTGCCGTAGCGTGGGTTTTGCCCTCTCCCTAGCCCTCTCCCGCGGGGAGAGGGGATGGGTTGACGGGTAAACTTCAAGTGGCAGAGAAGCCAAAAATGCTTGAATCTCAGTATCCTCAATCCCCTCTCCCCGTGGGAGAGGGTTAGGGAGAGGGCGGTAAGCGCAAGCTTACTTTAGTGGCAAACGCCAATATTGCAGGCAGCCTGTCGAATTTCATCGGATATTTACGATGCCGGAAGATGATTTTGTTTGTGCAGGAATGCAGCAATTTCTCTCGGTTTTCATGCGAAGGTCGTCTGAAACCTGTTTAAGCTGCCTCAAACAGTTTTCTCATGGCTTCGATTTGGTGTTGTTTGAGTTCGCCTGCTTCGTCGCGGCCGACGAAGATTTTGAACATGGCGCCGCCGTTGCGGTTGATGAAGTTGAGCGAACAGGTGGCTTTGCCCATAAACGGGCGTTCCAAAAGGTAGATGGCAGCGCAGTTTTCGTAATAGATATGACCGTGTACGCCGCCGTCGGTTTCGGGGTGGTCGAAGTTGTAGAAGCCGCGGCCGACTTTGCCACCGGGCAGTTTGCCGGTAACTTCGACGATGGCGTCGGGGGTGTGGGCGATGAAGGTGACGGCTTCGTCCCAAGCGGCGACGGCTTGGAGGATTTCGACGATGCGGCTGCCTTCTGTTTGGCGGATGCAGTTTTCGGGCAGGCAGCGGATGACGTCTTCAAAGCTGCATTGGTTTTGCGCGGCGAGCATTTCGAGCACTTGGCCGGGATTTTTTTCCAATGATTGGCGCAACATGATTTGTTGTTCGGATGAAAGTTTTTGCATGGTTTGATCCTTTTCTTGGGTCGGGAGGGTGAGCATGAGTTTGCGGATGAGGGTGGGTGACCAGTAGCGGCCGCTGGTGTTCAGGCGGATGAGGCCGTCCGAACCTTGTTCTTCAAAGAGCTGCATTGCCTGCCATTGGGCAATCAGTTTCTGCGCGGCGGCGTTGCCGTCAAACAGCGAGGGATTCAGACGGCCTGTTTCCATGTCGTGCTGCACTTGTCCGAGCAGGGTTTTGTTCGGGCTGTGACCGCTCATGAAGGCGATGTTTTTTTCGCCTTTCGGGGTGGCGAGGTAGCTGTCCAAATCGCCCTGCACCTGATAGCTGAAGCCGTCGAAGTTGCCGCCTGCGCCGGAGCCGAACGCCCAGCAGGGAATGTTGGATTTGACCAGCGTGTTGTATCGGTTGCGTTCGCCGCGGCCGGGATAGGCGAAATGGCTGTTGCTGACTTGGTTCCAGCCTTTTTGCGCCAGCGTTTCGACGGCGTAGGCGTATTGGTCTGCCTGAATGTCGAAACCCGGCGGGGCGGGGAATGCACCTTTTTCCACCATGCGGTTGATGGGCAGCATGGGATAGAGGTTGAAGGCGTAGGTGTCGAGTCCGGACAAAGGCAGGGCGGTGGCGCGTTTGAGGTCGTTTTGCCAAACGGCGTCGGTTTGGTTGGGCAGGCCGAACATCAAATCGACAACGATTACGGCATTGATTTCACACAGTTTTTCCAGATAGGCAAAGGCTTCGTCGCCGCCGTGTTTGCGGCCGAGGCGGCGGCGGATGGCGGTGTCGAAGGTTTGCACGCCGATGGAAATGCGGTTGGCACCCGCTTCGATGCAGGCTTGGGCTTTTTCGATGTCGAAATGGCTCATGCGGCCTTCGATGGTGAACTCGCAGTCGTCGGCAATCGGCAGGTATTGGTAACAGGCGCGGATGAGTCTGGCGAGGTCAGGGGTTTGCAGTGCGGTGGGCGTGCCGCCGCCGAAATAGACGGCGCGGATTTTGCCGTTGCCTTGGCGGATTTCGGCTTCCGCCGCCATTTCTTCGATGATTTTGTCGGTGTAAACGCTGCTGTAACTCTCTTTCCACGCGTTGCGGTAGAAGCCGCAGAACACGCAGTGGTTGGCGCAGAAGGGGATGTGCAGATAGGCGAGCGCGTCGGAATCGGCGGCATGGGGGAGCTTCTGCCGCCAAATATTTTGCCATTGCGGACGGGGAATCGGTATGCCGCCCCATATCGGCATCAACGCCTGCCGTTCGGGAAAGGCTTTAGGCGCGGATTGGCGCGGTGTCCAAACAATCTGCTTTTCCATAATTGATTAAAAATGATTATTAATCATATTAGGAAATTAAATCACTGTCATCAGGCAGTGTCAAGGATGATGGAGCGGGGAAACGGAACATAAACAGTGTCGGCAGGTGAATAAATATAGTGGATTAACTTTAAATCGGTATGGCGTTGCTTCGCCTTAGCTCAAAGAGAACGATTCTCTA
>NZ_KV789502.1:36846-47156 GCF_001807625.1 Neisseria sp. HMSC03D10 | reverse complement strand
CGTACTGGTTTAAAGTTAATCCACTATAAACCGAAGCTATCAAAGCAAAAGGGGGACAAGCATGCCCTGTATTTTCAAAAAAAGTCGTCTGAAAACCATATAAGCTTTTCAGACGACCTTTCTTTATTGTGCTTTGACCTTACAAGGTGCCGTAAGAGTGCAGGCCGCTCAGGAACATGTTGACGCCGATGAAGGCGAAGGCGGTAACGAACAGTCCGATGACTGCCCACCATGCGAGGATTTTGCCGCGCCAGCCGGCGACGAGGCGCAGGTGCAGCCAGACGGCGTAGTTGAGCCAGACAATGAATGCCCAAGTTTCTTTCGGGTCCCAGCTCCAGTAGCGTCCCCATGCGTCAGCCGCCCACAGTGCGCCGAGGATGGTGGCGATGGTGAAGAACAGAAAGCCGACGGCGATGGCTTTGTACATGACTTCTTCGATGACTTGCGAAGGCGGCAGCGATGATTTTTTGCCGGCGTTTTCGTTTCTCAATGCCCAAAGTTCGGCGATGCCGAGCATGGCGGCAATACAGAATGCGCCGTAGCCGATGAAGTTAGCGGGGACGTGGATTTTCATCCACCATGATTGCAGGGCGGGAATCAGGGGTTGGATGGTGTGTGCTTCGCGGGAAAAGCTGTACCAAAGGACGAAGCCGACGACGATCGCCATGAAGCTGAAGACGAAGCCGCCGAGTTTTTGTACGGCGAAACGGGCTTCGTAGTAGAGGTACATCAGCGCGGTAATGACGAGGAAGAGGATGAAGACTTCGTAGAGGTTGGAAACGGGGATGTGTCCTGCGTCAGGGCGCAGGAGGTAGCTTTCGTGCCAGCGCACTAAAAGTCCGGTAAAGCCTGCAACGGCGGACACCCAGGCGAATACGGAACCCATGCCGAGCAGGGTGTTGGTGGCAACGTTTTTGCGTTGTGCCAACACGGCGCCGGTGATGTAGGCGAAGAGCGCGAAGAAGACGAAGGCGCATTGCCACATAATCGCGGACTGGCTGCTGAGGAAGTATTTGAGCAGGAAGCCGTCGGCATGTTTGATTTCGCCATCGTAGAGCATGACGGCGCCGTATGCGAGGACGGCACACAAAGGTACAAACCAGCGCATGGGTTTGAAAAACCAGCCTAAAAAGACGGTAATGCCCGCGCTTGCCCACAAAATCACCATTTCGTAGATGTCCATGGTGTGCTGAATACGGGTTTGGGCGAAGAATGCGCCGGCTACGGTCAATAGGGCGAATATGCAGTCGACCGTGTTCAGGGACTTGAGGAACGATTTGTGCGTCAGCAGCTCGTGTTCGGGTAGGGGGTTATGGTTATGCGTCATGGTTCAAATCTTTCGCCAGTCGTTGCAGGCTTTGTGTATGTTGCGGAAACTCTTTTTGCAGGTCGCGCTCGTTGCGGCTGGAAGACATGGCAAAGCGGATGCGGTCGTCTGAAAACAAAACCCACGCGCGTTTCTCGCGGATGTAGAACATAAATATCGTGCCGAGAACCAGCAAAACAGAGCCTAAATAGACTAAAAATGCACCGGGCGAACGGGTCATTTGCAAGCCGGAGGAGCGGACTTCTTCAAAGCCGTCCAGTTGCAGGAGCATGGGGGCGGGGTATTCGGTCAGACCGGTGTAGGCGTCCATGCTGTGCAGCAGGAAGCGGTTGCGCGCTTCGTCTTGAGGCCATGCGGGCAGCTTGTATTTTTGGATGGTTTCTTCCAATACGGCGTTCATGACGCCGAACAGCATTTCGTAAAAATATCCCTGCATTTTTTCCTGCTGCTCTTTGGGGATGTTTTTGGTGATAAATTCGTCCAACGCCAAATAGCCGCCTTTCGCAAAAATGCCCAAGGTGTTTTCGGCGGCAAGGGTGAATTGCTCGCGGATGTTTTCGGGCGCGTTCAAGGTCGCGTTGCGGATGACGGCTTTGCGTGCGGCTTCGTCTTTCAAAAGTTCGCGCATCGCCATGAAGGTATCGGGTTTGAAAGTCTTATCGGCAGGAATGCGCAGCCAACGGTATTGCTGTTCCAGACCTGTGCGCGTACCGGTGATGAAGAAATAATCCTGTTCCTGCTTAACGGGCAGCATGTAGTTTTTATATTCGACAGCCTGACCCGCTTTGTCGCGGATTCGGTAAACAACGGATGGGCCGATGTTGGTGTATTTTTTGTTTTCTTGAGAGACGGCGCGCACGTCGTTAATTGCTGATTGCAGGGTTTGCTCTTTTTCAGACGACTTGCTCATGTCTTCCACGTTCATAGACGTGAATTGGTCAAACTCCAGCTTGTAGGACGTATTGCCGATGTCGAGCGGGAAGTCGCGCATAGATGTCGCCCTGAGCGTTACCGGCTCGCGGCTGGGATTGCCCAAATTCCAGGCTTTGAACTTCAAATCGGAGCCGCCGTCGGCAAAGCTCGCTTGATAGATGGTGATGCCGTGCAGCGTCAGCGGATGGTTGACGCGGATGGTGTGTTCGGATTTTTTGCCGCTTTCCTTGTCGGTAATTTCCAAATCGCTGGCAAAATCACGCGGCATCCCGGTATTGTAAAAGTCGATGTGGAATTTCTTCAGCTTCACTTCAAACGGCAAATCCTGAACCAGCATCCCGTTGTCGGCATTGAGAAAGACCACGTCCGCGCTTTGCCCTTCGGTAATGTTCACATTGCCGCGGAACGACAGGTTCGACGTACCCAAAATGCTTTCCGGTTTGAAGTCTTTGGCATAGACGGAATGGTTATCCGGCACGACGCGTCCGGTCAGCATACCGATTTTCAGCAGGAGGTTGCTGTCTATCAAGCCGCCCAAGCAAATCACAATCAGCGCAGTATGGGCAAAAATATAGCCCCACTTGTTCATCGCCCCTTTTTTGGCGGCAACTAAAACCGATCCGTCTTCGCGCGTTACAGTTTTGCAGCTGAAGCCTTGTACTTCGAGATAACGTCGGGCGATTTCAGACGACATCTTGCCTTCCAATACAGTCGAATGGCGCATCGCCGCCAATGATTTTTCTTTAGCGTTTTCACGAAACGATTTGATTTCGCGGAGAAAAGGAGGAACATTGCGAATCAGGCACAAGCTGGTCGATATCACCAAAAACATCATGATGACCACAAACCAAGCGGACGCATAAACATCGTACAAGCCTAAAAAGTTGAAAATCTGCGACCAAAACGGACCGAATTTCACAACATAATTGACCTGCGGCTGGTTTTGCTGCAACACCGTCCCGATAACCGAAGCGACGCCCAAAAGACTGAGCAGGGCAACGGCAAAACGCATGGAGCTTAAAAAAGCGAACCAAGGTTTGCGGATAAGGGGGACGGATGAAGGGGATTTGCTCATAGCGGTTTGATTTGATAAAGAATACGGGGACGGTCGGGATTCGGAAGAGGCCCGATTATCGAACGGCACGAAAAATAGACATGATGGGGCAAAAAGCCAAAGGCTGCCATTTGAAAATACTTATTGCCTCAAGAGCGGCGGCATACCATCGCACAAGGTCGTCTGAAAACAACCGCCCGAGGGCAAGCGTTTTCAGACGACCTTGATATTCACATCATCCGCAAACAGACGGATTGACAGGAATCAATGCAGACCTTGGATGAAGTTGGAAACCGCATTCAATTCTTCTTCGGTCAGGCGTTTGGCAATATCTTCCATAATCGCGTTTTTGCGTTGTCCGGATTTATATGCCTTCATTTGATCGACCACATAAGACATATGTTGGCCGCCTAAGCGCGGATATGCTCCGATTTCGGTACCCCCGCCCGGAATACCCGCGCCGCTGGGACCGTGGCAGGACATACAGGCAGGAACTTTTTTATCCACCAAACCGCCTCGGTAGATTTTGCCGCCCAAAACAGGATCATTTTGTTTCGGGTTAGCCTCGCCGGATTTGGCCTGTTGTTTGGCATAGAATGCGGATACATTCAGAATGTCTTGCTCGGACAGGTTCATCACCATAGGTTTCATCACAGCGGCGGAACCGTTTGTACGTTTGCCTTCTTTAATGTCCAAGGTTTGACGGTAGATATAGGCACTGTGTTGCGCGGCGAGCTTTGGATACATGGCGATGCCGCTGTTGCCGTCCGCCGCATGACATGCCGCACAAATGGTAGTAGCCACTTCTTTGCCTTTTGCAATATCCGCTTTCGGGGCAGCGACAGCCGCGCCGGCAGCCAAAACCAAGGCCGCTAAAGTCAATCGTTTCATGGAGTGCTCCTGATTACAGCATTGCATACCGCGACAATGCCTTTTTTATACTCAAAACGCCGGATAAATTTTACCCGATAAAAACCGATAATTCTATAAACGTGCTATTCTATACTAGATTTACATTAAATTACTACCATGTTTCGCAACATGGACACGGCAAATTCTGCCACTCCGTCTCAGGGAACAAGGAAATACTGATGAACCTCTTTCAGAACGCCAAATTCTTCACTACCGTCAACCATCTCAAAGACCTGCCCGACACACCCGCAGAAATCGCATTTGTCGGGCGCAGTAACGCAGGCAAATCCAGCGCGATCAATACCCTGACCAACCATGTCCGGCTCGCCTACGTTTCCAAAACGCCGGGGCGAACCCAACACATCAATTTTTTCGAATTGAGCAACGGCAGCTTTATGGTCGATTTGCCGGGCTACGGCTATGCACAAGTTCCCGAAGCCATCCGCACGCATTGGGTCAAACTCTTGGGCGACTACCTCCAACAACGGCGCCAGCTCATCGGCTTGGTGTTGATTATGGATGCGCGCCACCCATTGAAAGAGCTGGATTTGCGGATGCTGGACTTTTTCCACATTACCGGCCGTCCTGTGCATATTTTGTTGTCGAAAGCCGACAAGCTGTCGAAAAACGAGCAAATCAAAACTTTAGGCGCAGTCAAAAAATCGCTCAAGCCCTATATGACCCGTCAACGCATCAGCGTACAACTGTTTTCCAGCCTTAAAAAGCAAGGCATCGAAGAAGTCAACCAAGTTGTCGGAGAATGGTTTGCTACGCATCAAGAAGAAATGGACAACTTGAATGTCGGAAATCCGGAAAATTCCGAGTCATTGTAATCGGTCGTAGTATAGTCTGCATTGACGGGACGCAAATCCGTACTGTTCCTGTTGTATTTAACACGAAAGGTCGTCTGAAAACGCTTGGTAGTGATTCAGACGACCTTTATCACTTCCCCAGCCTACCACCTGCCCGATGCTTACCTTGTTGAGGAAGATAGCAAAGCAAAGAGTGGCAACCCATTATAAAAAGGTCGTCTGAAAAGCCTTTAGCCTTTCAGACGACCTTTTATCTGCTGATAATCCTATTGCGCCTTAGTTTCAGTTACAAAGCCGATTTTACTGATACCGGCTTCACGCGCAGCTTCGAGCGCCTTATTGACGTATTCGTACTCGACTGCTTTATCAGCCGCAATTGCTACGATCGTATCCGCATTTTCCTGCTTCTCGGTTTTCAAACGTGAAATCACCGTATCAATATCGACTTTAGTCGCAGAATCACCACCGACATAGTAGCTGCCGTTGGCATCTATCGTCAGTCGCAGCGGGTCTTTAGGCTGCTTTTCCTTCTGCTTTGCCGCTTTTTCCGAAGCGGTCGGCAATTCCAAAGGAATCGAGTGGGTCAATACGGGCATGGTGATCATGAAAACGATCAACAACACCAGCATAACATCGACCAAAGGCGTAACGTTGATGTCCGACATCGGCGCGTCATCACCGGAATTCATTGAGCCGAATGCCATAATTTAGTCCTTTTGATTCAACAGGCGGACGTGTAAATCGTGTGCGAAAGCGTCCATATCTTGAGAGAGGGTTTTCTTACCGCGATTGAGGAAGTTGTACGCCAAAACAGCAGGAATGGCGACAAACAAACCGGCAGCAGTAGATACCAACGCCTCACCAATCGGACCGGCAACGGCAGCAATACTCATTTGTCCGCTTTGACCGATATTGATTAAAGCATGGTAAATTCCCCAAACCGTACCGAATAAACCGATAAATGGAGCGGTTGCACCAATGGATGCCAAAGCAGTCATACCGTAGTCAAACTGGCGCATGGCTTGCTCCATACTGTTTCGGATTTGAATGACGAGGTATTCGTTCAAAGGCAGTTCGGTAGTAAGTGTTTTCGCATTGCTTTGACGATAGCTTTGGTAGGCACGCAGGGATTCGTCCGCCACACGGCTCATCGGTGAATCAATGCTTTTCACTTTTTGTACCGCTTCCGACAGCGTAAAAGCATTTAGCATTTGCGTTTTTACTTCAGCATTGGCACTTTTGGCTTTTTTCAGTTTGATAGTGCGCAGGATAATCAGGCACCAAGTAACAATGCTCATCACCAGCATCAGTACGAATACACTAATCAGGACGAAATCGCCTGATTCAAACACTAATTTCAAATCCATAATTTTTCCAGATTAAAAATAAAATTAAAAAATTTCTTTTTTGTCAAAATACAGGTAATTCGCGTTCATTTACTGAAGTTGGAAATTAATTTTACCCCGGTATTCTGTCAAACGGTTTGTAGGGTATCTGCTGCCGGCGGCAGTAGCTGCCTTCCTTGCTGCATTATCCAAACGTTGGAATCCGCTACTTTTAGTTACGGTAACTTTTACAACCTTACCACCGGGCTGAACAAGAATAGATAAATGAACTACTCCTTCCTCCCCATTTTCTAAAGAGAGGGGCGGGTAAGCCGGTGTAGGCAGGAAACCTTTATCTACGACAGCAGGAGGGCCACCGCTTCCACCTCCTGCACCTCCGCCGCTACCGGTACCTGATCCATGCTCACCTTTGGCACCGCCACTGCCTGATCCACTGCCCTCACCGCGTCCGCTGCCGGTACCTTTCGTACCGCCACCACTTCCTTTACCCTCACCGTGAAGGGCCTTACCTTCTCCACTGCCTTTTCCGTTTTCCGCAGTATTCGGACCGGTTTTAGTACCGGTGTATTCCGAAGCTTGAGGTGCAGGCTTGGATTCTGTTTTAGGTTCAGGCTTAGGCTCTGGGCGTGGCTCCGGTTTAGGCTCAGGTTTGGGTTCCGGCTTAGGTTCAGGTTTCGGTTTTTCAACCGGCTTCGGCTTCTCTTTAGGCTGCTGGATATCAGCATCCTCTTTTTTCGTCACCACCGGCTTGATAACAGGCTTTGTAGGCTCAACCGGCTTGGGTTTCGGTTTTGGCTTTTCAGGCTCAGGGATCTTTTCCGGAGCCGCCGGCGCACCTTCGCCCTCAGGACTACCGTCTCCACCACCATCGCCGCCCAAATCTGCCAAATCGACAAACTCAATATTCATCATTTCCGGCACAGGCGGCTTGTGTGCCTGCCATAACAACGCGACCAAACCCGCGTGGATCAAAACCACCGAGATGACGACAGAAGGAGTTAAAATTCGTTCTTTATTCATAATCAACGCATGATAATAGCAACAATTTGTGTTTGCAACCCATTTTTACATTTGTTTTTTAGTGAATATCCATTTAAAAATATTTCCTCATTTTAATATCATACGCATGATTTTTTGATATTGCTATTCATTATCATGCAGACAAAAGAAAAAGAGGACTTAATGCCTCAGTTGATTGGATTAGAATGTATTTAATGAAAAAAGTTCATCATCTAACCAGATTACGAACAAAAAAAATCACGATAACGAAACAAATTTAATGATATACAAATATATCTGATTGCGGCTTATTTTTTTTCAGGCTTATTTTAGTCACTACAAACAGGAAACCCATGGAAATGGAAAGAAAATTTTTTACCTAGATTGGGTGATAAGCTGCCTGAAATAAAAACCTTACCTGTTCAAAATGTTACAATCATCAGAATAAATCAAATGTCTCCATCTTCGCCTAAGACGCAAACACCTATTGATAACTTAAATTTCATAAAATCGTATCATGCCGACTTATTACTCATTTTTTCTACAAAAATTTCAATTCTCGGCTCATACAACAAATCATAAGTCGGCTTGTTAAGCAAATCCTGCAAAGTAAACCCGTCCAAATGTGCAAAGAAAGCCTTAATCGCTCCGCCCAAAATACCGGCAAGACGGCAGGATGGCGTAATCAGACATTCATTGTTTTCTCCCATGCATTCGACAATCTGCATGGGTTCAAGATGGCGCACGACCGCGCCGACATTGATTTTATCGGGTGTGTCGGCAAGACGTAGTCCGCCTCCTTTACCTCTTATACTGGTCAGAAATCCGCCTTTGACAAGCGCGGTAACGACTTTCATCAAATGACTTTTGGAGATGTTATAGGCTTCGGCAATGGTTCCGATATTGACTAACGAATCGTCGTTTATGGCCGCATAAATCAATACCCGCAGACCATAATCCGTATGTTGCGTCAGATACATGGTTTTCTCTGTTTGAATATATTATTTTTTGGAACGGCGGCAGTGTGTCCTAAGGAGAACTGTCGCCGTTATGTGTTTGACTTTATATATGATTAAGTTTCATAATATCTGAAACATTTGAATTAATCCAGTGCAGTTTGATAATTTATTATCATTATAATCAAATATTATGAAGCCGTTAAAACGCCACCCAGCACTTATCGAACTTTCCCGCGAACACCATCACGCCCTTTCACTCTGCGTCCGCCTCCTGCGCGCGCCCGCTGAAAGCCATCAAACAGAGCTTGAAGCCCATTTCCTTGAATTGGAACCGCATTTTGTCGAAGAAGAAACCATGTTCGCCCCGCATTGGCAGAATATTCCCGTTGCAATGCGCGAACGTTTCGAAGCCGAACACGCCAAACTGCGCAGTATGATGGCAAATCCTGAATATCTTAACGAAGCATGGAATAAGGACTTTGCCGTTACCCTACGCGACCATGCCCGTTTTGAGGAGCGCGAACTGTTCCCCGCAGTCGAGCCGTTTCTGCCGGAACCCGAAGGAATCTGATAAAAAAGGTCGTCTGAAAAGTCCAAAAGCACGATTTTAGCGTTTTTAGACGACACTCCTGTCTATTCAAACCTAAAACAAACCATTCAAAAAACAAACCAAGGAACTACCATGACCGCCTTTTTCAAACACCCTGTTTGGGCAATGGCATTCCGCCCGTTTTATTCGCTGGCGGCACTATACGGCGCACTCTCCATCCTGCTTTGGGGCTTCGGCTATACGGGTACGCCCGAGTTGTCCAATTTTTATTGGCACGCCCATGAGATGATCTGGGGCTATGCCGGACTCGTCGTCATTGCCTTCCTATTGACCGCCGTTGCCACTTGGACGGGGCAGCCGCCCACGCGCGGCGGCGTTTTGGCAGGATTGACCGCATTTTGGTTGGCAGCAAGGATTGCCGTTTTCATTCCGGACTGGGGTGCAACCGCCAGCGGCATACTCGGCACGCTGTTTTTTTGGTACGGCGCAGTTTGCATGGCATTGCCCGTCATCCGTTCCAAAAACAAACGCAACTACGTCGCCGTATTCGCTATCGTCGTCCTGGGTTGCACGCATGCCGCATTCCACTTCCAACTGCATGCCGGAAACGCATCTGCACTGCTCAGCGGGCTGCAGTCCGGTCTGATTATGGTCTCAGGCTTTATCGGCCTTATCGGCATGCGGATTATTTCCTTCTTTACCTCCAAACGCCTGAATGTTCCGCAAATCCCCAGTCCGATGTGGGTCGCGCACGCGTCCCTCTGGTTGCCCATGCTGACTGCCATGCTGATGGCGCACCATGCCCTGCCTTGGCTTTCATCTGCTTTTGCCTTTGCAGCGGGCGTGATTTTTACCGTACAGGTTTACCGCTGGTGGTATAAAGCCGTTTTGAAAGAACCGATGCTGTGGATTTTGTTCGCAGGCTATTTGTTCACAGGTTTGGGATTGATTGCCATCGGTGCTTCCTACTTCCACGGCTCTTTCCTTAATCTTGGCGTACATCTCATCGGCGTCGGCGGCATCGGCGTCCTGACATTAGGCATGATGGCGCGCACTGCGCTCGGGCATACCGGCAACTCCATCTATCCGCCACCCAAATCCGTACCCGTCGCCTTTTGGCTGATGATAGCCGCCACCGTCATCCGCATCATTGCAACCTTCGTCAGCGGCACCGGTTATACCCACAGCATCCGCACTTCCGCAGTCTTGTTTGCCCTGTCCTTGCTGCTTTACGCATGGAAATACATCCCTTGGCTCATCCGCCCGCGTTTGGACGGCAAACCGGGTTAATTAAACCAAGCATATTAAACGAAAGGTCGTCTGAAACCTGTTTTAAGGTTTCAGACGACCTTTCGTTTTATCAATCAGACTCCCGTATCCAATACATCATATAGTGGATTAAATTTAAATCAGGACAA
>NZ_KV789502.1:30542-36826 GCF_001807625.1 Neisseria sp. HMSC03D10 | reverse complement strand
TTAAATCAGGACAAGGCGACGAAGCCGCAGACGGTACAGATAGTACGGCAAGGCGAGGCAACGCTGTACCGGTTTAAAGTTAATCCACTATAAAAATGTGCTAAAAAATTTTCAATTGACTGAAACCTTTCTGATATTGAGAAAAAAGTAGAAGAAATCAGGGAGGTTCTTCATTTTAAAAATGGTATTGAGCATAAAATTTTAATAACTCATGTTATTGCAAAGATCTCAGATAAACTTAGCCTGACGACCAATGTTGCGTCGCAATATTTATCAGGAAATTTAGCGTGGACTTTATCCGCGCAAAAGCCCCAGTTTACTGCTCGCTCAAAATTCAATTAATAACTAAAAGAGCCACGCAAAAGAAAAAGGAAAGGTCGTCTGAAAACCTGTTTCCAAGTTTTCAGACGACCTTTCTATCGGATGCGACGTTTAACTAAACCAATCAGAAAAATAGCTCGCGCCAGCTGATACGTTGCAGACCGCAGATACGGCCTTTCACTTCCAGCGATTTACCTTTATTCAACAGCAAGCTACGCTGGTCTCCCTCTTTGCCTGAGAAACATTTGTTGTTAGGCGTACCAGAACCATAACCCAGCTCCTTATCCGTACCAGTTCCACCACTATCACCATCGACGGTAACAGGATCGTCTGTACGCTTGTTCGGATCGATAAAGGTAAAGCTAACAATACCTTCTTGAGTCAAACCATTGGCGTATTGCGTACCAAAACCGTCCAGTTTACGCGTAAACGTTTCAGGCGTAAAACGCGCACTACGTTTATTGAGTGCACCGCCGTTATCAGCATTGATGCCGAGGAAGGTCGTGCTGGTTACGGTTGACTTATTGTTGCTGACAGGCATACACAAATCTTTTTCCGCTTCCTCCTTGCCGATGGTCTTACCGCCATCGGAAGTGTACTTGCGTATCGTAACGATGGCAGTACGCAGAATCATAGTCGGCTTAAGTGAAACACGCTCACCTTCGCGCAAATTAATTCTCCAACCTTTTTGGGTTTTGGCAACCTGATTGTTGGTTAGGTAAATATAGCCTTCTTGCCCCTCTTGATCAGGAAGAATCTCCTGTTGCTGCAAATCACTTTCGGAAGCGGCGGTTACGTTCTGATTTTGGGGTAAATCTTCCTCACTGGGTGTAAAATCTTCGTAAATACCATAAATAGATTGTATATCCTTATTAACTAAGTCATTTTGATAAATTTCACTTCCCGTACCGAAAATTACAACATATTTATTCGCACTTCGGCGGGAAACAGCAGGAGCAGAAGTAATCGGCTTACTTGGAGATCCAGTAAAGATTTTAGTAACCATCCAATTATCAGGTTTCTCACCACGTAAATCAAAACGGTACATATTACCGCCACGGTCACCTGCATAGGCAATATCTACTACACCGTCAAAATCAATATCCAAGAGGGCAGGAGTGGACAAACCACCCACGCCACTTTCAACTTTAATTTTCTTCAATAGATTGCCAGCCTTACCAGCATCTTCTCCACGCTTATCGCCAGTACCTACTTCTTTACCCAGCATTTCGTAAATATACAATGCTGTTTCATTTTGCTTATCTGCTGTATCTTCAGCTCGATAACCACTAGCAAGAAAACCTGCATAGCGAATATTTTTGCTTACATCTACCCGACCGTTATTGGCTGGACGGCTTATAGAAATCCTACCGATTTGCGGCGTTCCAACGGTATAGCCTAATTCGTTGACAGCACCTTTTGGCGTTTCAAACAAAGGAACTTTATCGCTCAAAGTAGCCGCATCTAGACCGGTATTGGTGGTTTGATTTTCTTTACCGCCTATATTGAGAGCGTATGCGCCACGTCCACCTTGTCCCATTGCGCCAAACATAAAGACACGTTGCTGAAACTTACTGTCTTGTTCTGCAACAGGGGTCTGACGCAGGGTAAAGCCACCATTTACGCCGTATTTATGGTTTTCAATGGATTTTTCATAATCCGCATGTGCAATGTCTTTCAATACTTTGGCAAGCGTAATCGGGTTGCCTGAAGCATCGTTTTCGCGCTCCATTGCAGAAGGAAGATAGCTGACTTTCAAATCATAAGGATGGTTGCCATCTGTACTTTGGAAAATATGCACCATACCGTCGTTGGCTGCAGCAACCAAATATTTGCGGCGACCATGCTCCTGATTGCCGACTGCGGCAACAGAACCATCCAAAATATCGCCCAAATCACGCTCTCCGGGCTTACGGTCACGGTAAGGCTTGTATGCACTATCATTACTGCCAACTCTGCCCGTCCAATTGAGCAGCTTTTTCCATTCGTCTTTGTCACTACTCTCGATACCAAAATAGGCATTGTCGACTTTATCATCAGAGATGGCGTCGATAAAGTAAGTATTAGAACCCGTGTTGATCAACGTTTTACGATTACCAAAGGAAGGCTGGGTAACCGTACCTTCCCGTCTACCATCACTATTATTCAATTTATCAAATAAAATCTGACTGCTCCAAGAGCGGGCATTCAGCTTAATGGTTGCCGCTAAATCGGGAATACCGCTGCTGGAAGTTGCTGGAGCAGTGCCACCAGTCAATGGAGGAATCGGTTGGCTATGAAGTGCGTCATTTTTAATCGTATCTGTAATGTTTTTAAATGCCGCAACCAAGGCTTCCGATCTATTGGCTTGGTAATACCATTCTTTTTTACTTGCACCGCGTTTCAGATAATTTTCACCATCGACGGTAATATCACCACCAAAACCTACAGTAAATGTCTGAACGGTTTGCTTTTTGTAGTCTCCGAAATCGTTGGGATCGCCGTCCCAACTCTTACCAGCCTCATCCTCTCCACCGACTTTAAAGTCGTTTTCTGCGAGCTTTTTGCTGAAAAAAGCCAAACCGTTCCCACGATCCCAAAACTTATCATATACATACGACCAATTATAAGCCCAATCACATTGAAAACTTCTATCCGCCTCCTGTCTCGGTCCGAAAAATTCAAATGCAGCTTGATAGTCCTTACCGCTATAAGAATTAAAATTTCTCCAACCATTCTCGAAGGTAGCGTAAGCATAGCGACGGTTCTCATAATCAAAAATAGGCACATTATAATCACCGCAATAAGAGCTATAGTTTGCATCACCGTCCGACATCATAATGACATAAGCCTTCTGACAACGATATTTGACCTGTGGCATCACAATCGAACTGACAATTTCAAAATAGCGACGTGTTGCCGGAGTAGCATACTTATGCCGGAGTTTATTAACACGCGCCTTCATTAACTCCGGATCAGAATCAAAAGAATCAGAATCTGATCCACCATTATTATGAAGTGTCTGCAAACCCCAGTTGAATTGATTCTTATATGTGTCAAGAATCTGCTTCAATGCTTCTTGTGTTACCTGCAACCTATTTAAGGGATTTCCGCTCTCATCCACTGCTCCAGGCACAAGCTCGCTCATACTCGCTGAATCATCAATAAAAAACATAATGTTATGTTTAATTTTCGGCTGTTCGGTAATCTGAGATTCGTTTTGCAGGTAGAGCGGGGTTTTGGCAAACTGCGCTTGCGCTTGCGATGCTGCCCCCATCAGGGCGAGCGCGGAGGCGATGCTGTAAATCATCGGACGGACGGTACCGGGGAAACGTGAAAGGTTGTTTTTCATAATGCGTTCTTTTTTCGTAAAATCGTCGGTTGACGGATGATGACGTTGTTTTTATTTTCTCGGAATGTGATTCTAACATTTACAATGTCATTTATGTGCAGTTCCGAATATTTTTTTGCCTGATACAGGGGACAAATGGTGAAAATGAAACAGACCGCATGATTATTAAGGTAGAAACTATCTTAGGATACAACTTGAACGATGTGGCTTTTTGACGTAGAATGCATTGCTTCTACGGCATAGGCAGCTATGCCTGAAAAAGCACGTTACGCAGCAAAATCAAGGCTGCGGGGCGTGTTTTTTTTTAGCCGATATTTTCTCAGGCGGTCTTTTTTGTAAACAATTTTCAGACGACCCCTGCCCGTTTCTGCAAACCGACCATCATCAGGCAAACAGGATTCCATCATGACCACTCCGGCTCTTCTCGTTCTCGCTGACGGCAGCGTATTTCACGGCATATCAATCGGTTACGAAGGTTCGACTTCCGGCGAAGTCGTGTTCAACACTTCCATGACCGGCTATCAGGAAATCCTGACCGACCCGTCCTACTGCAAACAAATCGTTACCCTTACCTACCCCCACATCGGCAATACCGGCACCAACGCCGAAGACGAAGAAAGCCGCAGCGTTTATGCCGCAGGCTTGATTATCCGCGACCTGCCGCTGCTGCACAGCAACTTCCGCGCGTCCGAAAGCCTTCACGACTATCTGGTGCGCAATAAAACCGTCGCCATCGCCGACATCGACACCCGCCGCCTGACCACGCTGCTGCGCGAAAAAGGCGCACAAGGAGGCGCGATTTTGACCGGCGCGGATGCCACGGTTGAAAAAGCGCAAGAACTCATCGCCGCGTTCGGCAGCATGGTCGGCAAAGATTTGGCAAAAGAAGTTTCCTGCCAAGAAGCCTACGAATGGACCGAAGGCGAATGGGCGCTGGGCAAAGGTTTCGTTACCCCTGCCGAACAACCGTTCCACGTTGTCGCCTACGATTTCGGCGTGAAAACCAACATCCTGCGTATGCTTGCCGCACGCGGCTGCCGCCTGACCGTCGTCCCCGCCCAAACCAGCGCGGAAGACGTGTTGGCACTCAACCCAGACGGCGTGTTCCTCTCCAACGGCCCCGGCGACCCCGAGCCTTGCACCTACGCCATCGAAGCCGTGCAAAAACTGATGGCAAGCGGCAAACCCATCTTCGGCATCTGCTTGGGACACCAGCTCATCAGCCTCGCCATCGGCGCAAAAACCCTGAAAATGCACTTCAGCCACCACGGCGCGAACCACCCCGTGCAAGACTTAGACAGCGGCAAAGTCGTCATCACCAGCCAAAACCACGGCTTCGCCGTCGATGCTGACACCCTGCCTGCTAACGCAAGGATTACCCACAAATCCTTGTTCGACAACACCTTGCAAGGCATCGAGCTGACCGACAAACCCGTGTTCTGCTTCCAAGGCCACCCTGAAGCCAGCCCCGGCCCGCAAGATGTCGGCTATCTGTTTGACAAATTCATTGACAATATGAAGGCAGCAAAACAATAAACCGCCTTTTCAGACGACCTCTCAACTCAACAAGGTCGTCTGAACCCCCCCTCAAGTCAGAAAGGAAACCCCATGACTGAAAAACAAATGCGCGTACTCTCCGTCGTCGCTACCCTGACCGCAGTAGGCATGTACGTTTCCTACATCCCGCAAATCCAAAACAACCTCGCAGGCAATCCCGGCTCGCCGTTGCAACCCCTCGTCGCCGCCATCAACTGCACATTATGGGTTGCCTACGGCTTTCTGAAAGAAAAACGCGACTACCCCGTCATGCTGGCAAACGCCCCCGGTATCATTTTGGGCTTGATTACCTTTATCACCAGCTTTTAAGGAAGTTTTCCGACGGCTTGTGCAAAATAAAAACGTAAAAGGTCGTCTGAAAAAAGAAAAAAGATTGTCATCAAGGGGTTTCCCACACCTAATAATAAAAAAATGAACCCGTCCGAAAAACTATTGACCACCGACAACCCCGCCCTGCATCAACGTGCCAAAGCCATGCGTCAAGAAATGAGCGAGGCGGAAGCAAAATTGTGGCAGCACCTGCGGGCAGGCCGTCTGAACGGCTATAAATTCCGCCGCCAGCAGCCGATTGGAAACTATATTGTTGATTTCATGTGCGTAACGCCCAAACTGATTGTCGAAGCAGACGGCGGGCAACATACAGAACAAGCCGCATACGACCACGCGCGGACGGCATATCTCAACAGCTTGGGCTTTACCGTGCTGCGGTTTTGGAATCACGAGATTTTGCAGCAGACAAACGATGTACTGGCGGAAATCCTGCGCGTGTTACAGGAATTGGAAAAGCAGCCTACACGATAGCAGATGGCTGATTTTGATTAAATTATTGAAAATTATAGGATGCAAACCGACTGAATTGAGCATTTATAAAGGTCGTCTGAAAAAGCAAAAAACAGCCTGCACAACCTGTTTCCTCGCAGAACCTTTAACCCTAACAGTCACCCCGTCCTCTCTCCCCGTGGGAGAGAGCTAGAGAGAGGGCAACAAGCCGCAAGGCTTGTATTTGGGAGATTTAGGTGTTGAAAGGTTGCTGAAATTCGGAGATGCCCTCTCCCCAACCCTCCCCCACGGGGGA
>NZ_KV789502.1:10955-30522 GCF_001807625.1 Neisseria sp. HMSC03D10 | reverse complement strand
TGCAGGGAAAATGGAGAACGCGTGCGTGCGTACCGCACACACCCTAAATGTGGGCTACGGCTTTCTTGGATTTGCCGTTGATTGAAGGTCGTCTGAAAAGAAAAAAAGCAGCATGCACAATCTATTTTCCTTGCAGACCCCTTAATCCCAACAGCCGCCCCGTCCTATCTCCCGTGGGAGAGAGTTAGAGAGAGGGCAACAAGCCACAAGGCTTGTATTGGGGCGGTTAGGGTGTTGAGAAAGATTGTCGTGATTTGGGAGAATGCCCTCTCCCCAACCCTCCCCCACGGGGGAGGGGGCAAATTGCAGCGGATTCAAGCGTTGCAGGCTGTCTGAAAAAGAATGCCTGAAATATCAACGGCAGGAATTTTTCAGGTAGCCTTTATCGCAAAGCAGATGGAACAAACGCCGCGAGCGTTTTTTCAGACGACCTTTGAACCATCGGTAGGGTGTGTGCCGCAAGGCACTCACGCGGTGGGTTGGGGTTGCAGGGAAAATGGAGAACGCGTACATACCGCACAAGCCCTACATATGGGCTACAGCTTTCTATTTTCCCTGCATCACCCTTAATCCCAACAGCCGCCCTGTCCTCTCTCCCGTGGGAGAGAGTTAGAGAGAGGGCAACAAGCCGCAAGGCTTGTATTGGGACGGTTAGAGTTAGGGTGTTGGGAAAGGTTGCCGCAATTTGGAGAATGCCCTCTCCCCCTCTCCCCCACGGGGGAGGGAGCAGGTTACAGCGGATTCAAGCGTTACAGGTCGTCTGAAAAAAGAATGCCCAAACCTCAACGGCAGGAATTTTTCAGGCAGCTTTTATCGCAAGGCAGATGTAACAAACGCCGCGAGCGTTTTTTCAGACGGCCTTTGAACCATCGGTAGGGTGTGTGCCGCAAGGCACTCACGCGGTGGGTTGGGGTTGCAGGGAAAATGGAGAACGCGTGCGTGCGTATCGCACGCACCCTATATGCGGGCTACGGCTTGCTACGCTTGCTTGTTTTAAGATATCAAGAACAAGGTAAATTATTATGTGTAAAAGCATAAGAAATATATTTCAATATATAAAAAAATTCCTAATCACTAATAAAAATAATGCAATTATAATTAATATAATTTTATTATTAATCTTAATTTTTATAGATATATTAAGAATTTTTGATTCAGATTTAAATATAGCTTATGGATTTATATATCAAGTATATCTATCTCCATTATTTATAAGCACCATGGCATTATCATGTTTGATTGTAATTGGAATTGATTTTATACTAGAAAAAAAGTTTGCTTACAAAATTATAAGCAGTAAAAAATCGCTAATAATAACTATGGTAAGTATATGTGCATCCCCATTAATATTCATATTATTAGCATTTTTCTCTGACCATCGCTCCGATATCTCCTATACTGCATTATATGGAGTTATAGCATATATTTTTGGGTTATTTACTCCCTGTTTATATTATCTTTTTGTAGAAAAAATTTACCCATATATTATCAGCAGAGAGTGGACATTTATATATAATTTGCTTTTACTCTTTTTTATAGTATCGATTTTTATGATGGTATTGAGTACTATTAATAGCCTTGGACCAATAAATAATTTAAAAGAAATTCCTCTTTTTACCGCAATGTACAGTTTGCTAGGTAGTTTTTTAGGTTCAGAATTGTGTAATCTATACAATGCTAGAAAGAAAAATACTAAATAGTATATATTTAAAACTGGATCATAATTAATTGATAAAGAAAGACCCTCCCCATGCCCAAACGTACCGACCTAAAATCCATCCTTATCATCGGCGCCGGCCCTATCGTTATCGGTCAGGCCTGCGAATTTGACTATTCGGGCGCACAGGCCTGTAAGGCTTTGCGTGAAGAAGGCTATAAAGTCATTCTGGTGAATTCCAACCCCGCCACCATCATGACCGACCCTGAAATGGCGGATGTTACCTACATCGAGCCGATTATGTGGCAGACGGTGGAGAAGATTATCGCCAAGGAGCGGCCTGATGCGATTCTGCCCACGATGGGCGGTCAGACTGCGCTGAACTGTGCGCTGGATTTGGCGCGCAACGGCGTGCTGGCGAAATACAATGTCGAGCTGATTGGCGCGACCGAAGACGCGATTGACAAAGCAGAAGACCGAGGCCGCTTTAAAGAAGCGATGGAGAAAATCGGTTTGTCTTGCCCGAAATCTTTTGTCTGCCACACCATGAATGAGGCTTTGGCAGCGCAAGAACAGGTCGGCTTCCCTACCCTGATTCGCCCTTCTTTCACGATGGGTGGTTCGGGCGGTGGCATTGCCTACAATAAAGACGAGTTTTTGGCGATTTGCGAACGCGGTTTCGATGCGTCGCCCACGCATGAGCTGCTGATTGAGCAGTCCGTGCTCGGCTGGAAAGAGTACGAAATGGAGGTGGTGCGCGATAAGAACGATAACTGCATCATTATTTGCTCGATTGAAAACTTCGACCCGATGGGCGTGCATACGGGCGACTCGATTACGGTTGCGCCGGCGCAAACGCTGACGGACAAGGAATACCAAATCATGCGCAACGCAAGCTTGGCGGTATTGCGCGAAATCGGCGTGGACACGGGCGGCTCGAACGTTCAGTTTGCGGTGAACCCTGAAAACGGCGAGATGATTGTGATTGAGATGAACCCGCGCGTGAGCCGTTCGTCCGCGCTGGCTTCCAAAGCGACGGGTTTCCCGATTGCGAAAGTGGCGGCGAAGCTGGCGGTCGGCTTTACGCTGGACGAGTTGCGCAACGACATCACTGGCGGCCGCACGCCCGCGTCGTTCGAGCCTTCCATCGACTATGTCGTGACCAAAATCCCGCGTTTCGCGTTTGAAAAATTCCCCGCCGCAGACGACCGCCTGACCACGCAGATGAAATCGGTGGGCGAAGTGATGGCGATGGGCCGCACCATTCAGGAAAGTTTCCAAAAAGCCCTGCGCGGCTTGGAAACCGGCTTGTGCGGTTTCAATCCGCGCAGCGAAGACAAAGCGGAAATCCGCCGCGAACTGGCGAACCCAGGTCCTGAACGTATGCTGTTTGTAGCAGACGCATTCCGCGCGGGCTTTACGCTGGAAGAAATCCACGAAATCTGCGCCATCGACCCTTGGTTCCTAGCGCAAATCGAAGACTTAGTGAAAGAAGAACGGCAGGTAAGTGCAGGCTGCCTGCAAGATTTGGATTTCGCCGCCTTACGTCGTCTGAAACGCAAAGGCTTCTCCGACAAACGCATCGCGCAGCTTTTGGGCGTAAAAGAAAAAGAAGTGCGCGAACACCGCTACGCGCTGAAGCTGCATCCCGTCTATAAACGCGTCGATACCTGCGCCGCCGAGTTCGCCACCGAAACCGCCTACCTCTATTCCACTTACGAAGAAGAATGCGAAGCGCGTCCTTCCGACCGTAAAAAAGTGATGATTCTCGGCGGCGGCCCGAACCGCATCGGTCAAGGCATCGAGTTTGACTACTGCTGCGTTCACGCCGCGCTCGCCCTGCGCGAATCGGGCTTTGAAACGATTATGGTCAACTGCAACCCCGAAACCGTGTCCACCGACTTCGACACCAGCGACCGCCTGTATTTCGAGCCGCTGACGCTGGAAGACGTGTTGGAAATCGTCCGCACCGAAAACCCGTGGGGCGTGATTGTGCATTACGGCGGCCAAACCCCGCTCAAACTCGCCAACGCGCTGGTTGAAAACGGCGTGAACATCATCGGCACATCCGCCGACAGCATCGACGCCGCCGAAGACCGCGAACGCTTCCAAAAAGTGTTGAACGACTTAGGCCTGCGCCAACCACCCAACCGCATCGCCCACAACGAAGAAGAAGCGCTCGTCAAAGCCGAAGAAATCGGCTATCCGCTGGTCGTGCGCCCGTCTTACGTCCTCGGCGGCCGCGCCATGCAGGTCGTCCACTCCGCCGAAGAGCTGCAAAAATACATGCGCGAAGCCGTGCAGGTATCCGAAGACAGCCCCGTGTTGCTCGACTTCTTTCTGAACAACGCGATTGAAGTCGATGTGGACTGCGTTTCAGACGGCAAAGACGTCGTTATCGGCGGCATTATGCAGCACGTCGAACAGGCAGGCATCCACTCCGGCGACTCCGGCTGCTCGCTGCCGCCCTACTCGCTCAGCGAAGAAATCCAAGACGAAATCCGCCGCCAAACCAAAGCCATGGCCTACGCGCTGGGCGTGGTCGGCCTGATGAACGTACAGTTCGCCGTGCAGGACGGCGTGGTGTTCGTGTTGGAAGTGAACCCGCGCGCCAGCCGTACCGTGCCCTTCGTCTCCAAAGCCACCGGCGTGCCGCTCGCCAAAGTCGGCGCACGCTGTATGGCAGGTATTTCCCTGCAAGAGCAAGGCGTGGAAAAAGAAGTCGTCCCCGATTTCTATGCCGTTAAAGAAGCCGTGTTCCCCTTCATCAAATTCCCCGGCGTGGACACCATCCTCGGCCCGGAAATGCGCTCCACCGGCGAAGTGATGGGCGTGGGCGCAAGCTTCGGCGAAGCCTACTACAAAGCCCAACTCGGTGCAGGCGAACGCCTGAACCCGACCGGCAAAATCTTCCTCGCCGTGCGCGACGAAGACAAACCGCTCATCGTCAAAACCGCGCAAAACTTCCAAGCACTCGGCTACGGCGTCTGCGCCACACGCGGCACCGCCGAATACCTGAAAGAGCACGGCATCATCGTGCAGGCAGTGAACAAAGTACAGGAAGGCCGCCCGCACATCGTGGATGCGATTAAAAACGGCGAAATCGCGCTGGTGGTCAACACCGTCAGCAGCTCGGCACAATCCATCGCCGACAGCCACAGCATCCGCCGCACCTCCCTCACCCAACGCGTGCCGCAATACACCACCATCGCCGGCGGCGAAGCCATGAGCGAAGGCGCAAAAAGCCGCGACCACTTGGGCGTGTACAGCGTGCAGGAATTGCATGGACGGTTGAAAAACAGAGGCTGAATCTGAATCGGGTTTAGCTTGAACAAAAGGTCGTCTGAAAATAAGACTTATCTTTCAGACGACCTTTTGCCATCCGCCTCCCAAACTGCTAAACTATTTACATTATTTTTACTTGAGACATACGCACACATGAAAGACCCAGAGCAGAGCAGCATGACCGCCCGCCGTTTTTCGTGCGTATCGATATGAATCAGGCAGCTTGAGCGTTTCAGGCTGCCTTTTCGCGTTTGAACACAAAGGAATACAAAAATCATGGATTTCAGTTGGTTGGCAGAGCCGCATACTTGGATAGGCTTTGCCACGCTTCTGGTACTCGAAGTCGTCTTGGGGATAGACAACCTCGTTTTCGTCGCCATTTTGGCGAACAAAGTCAAACCTGCCCAACGCGACCGCGCGCGCATTACCGGTTTGGGGCTTGCGGTCGTTATCCGCATCATCATGCTCGGCTTCATGGCGCACATCATGACCCTGACGCACCCGCTGTTCCACATCAGCGGGTTGGACGTTTCCGGCAAAGACATGATTATGCTCGCGGGCGGTATCTTCCTGCTCTACAAAGCCACCACCGAGCTGCACGAACGCCTCGAAGGGCATAACCAGTTTGCCGTTGCCGACAGTCAGAAAAAACACGCGCGATTTTGGAGCGTGGTTGCCCAAATCCTGATTCTTGACGCGGTATTTTCCATCGATTCCGTCATCACTGCCGTTGCGATGGTCGATCACATCGTCGTCGCCATGGGCGCGGTTGCCGTTGCCATGACCGTCATGATTTCCGCCAGCAAACCGCTGACCGAGTTTGTGGACAGGCATCCTACCGTCGTCATGCTCTGCTTGGGTTTCCTGCTAATGATCGGTTTCAGCCTCATTGCCGAAGCCTTCCATTTCCACATCCCGAAAGGCTACCTCTACGCCGCTATCGGCTTCTCCATCCTGATTGAAGCGTTCAACCAAATTTCGCAGCGTAACAGCCGCAAAAACGACTACATCAGCAGCTCGTGGCGCAAGCGCACCGCCGAGAACGTCTTGGGCATGATGGGCATACGCGAAAGCGTGCTTGCCAAAGCGGGGGACGAAGCGGAGGACGACGGGCATTTCGAAGAAAACGAAAAATCCATGATACGCAGCGTCCTCACGCTTGCCGAACGTCCCATCCTCGGCGTGATGATTCCCCGCCGCGACATTGAGCGTTTGGACATCTCCCAAAGCCGCGAAGAGCAACACGCCCAACTGCAAAACACCCCGTACAGCCGCCTGCTCGTCGTCGGTAAAGCCGGTGTGGACGAACCGTTGGGCTACATCAACAAAAAAGACCTGCTCGCCCAACTGCTCGAAACCGGCGAACTCAATATCCAAGCCGTCCTGCGCCAGCCGCTCGTCCTGCCGGACAGTACGACCGCATTGGGTGCGATTGAACTGTTCCGCCAAAGCAGCGCGGATTATGCTTTGGTGGTCGATGAATTCGGCGCGGTTTTGGGCATGGTTACCATGAAAGACCTGCTGGAAACCATCGCAGGCGAATTCCCCGAAGAGTTTGAACGCCAAGAAGAACCCGCCGTTCAAGAAAATGCCGACGAAAGTCTGACTGTGGACGGTTCGTTTGAATACGTCGACCTCGCGCCGCAACTCAACCTCCCGCCGCAGGAAGAAGATGCCGACTTCCACACCGTTGCGGGGCTGATTATGGAAGAGCTGCAAAGCATTCCCGATGTCGGCGACTTTGCCGACTTCCACGGCTGGCGTTTCCAAGTCGTTGAAAAAGACGGTCAACGCATCGAGCGGGTACAGATCACCAAGCTGCCTGACGAAGGATAATCAAATTATCATTGTGAAATAAAAAGGTCGTCTGAAAACCTTAATTCAAGGTTTTCAGACGACCTTCTTTCATGCTTTCTAAACCAAACGCCTTTAAAACGCTTCGCCGACTTTCACGCCGCCGGCGGTGTCTTTAGGCGTGGCAAGTTGCGCGGTCATGGCTTGTGCGGCTTGGAAATCTGGGGTTTGCATCACGGTTTGGGCGGCTTCTTTGCCCAGTGTGTTCGCCATGTATTGCCAGCGGTTTGCCAAATCGGGATTGACGGGGATTTGGAAGCCGTCGCGCAGTTCGTCCACGAGGTCGGGACGGTTGCAGACGAGGACGATGTCGCAGCCTGCCGTAAAGGATGCGTTTGCACGTTCTTTGATGCCGCCCGCTGCGCCTGCGCCTTCCATCGTGAGGTCGTCTGAAAAGATAACGCCTTTAAATCCGATGTCTTGGCGCAGGATTTGTTTGAGCCATTTTTCGGAGAAACCGGCGGGCTTGCCGTCAATTTGCGGATAAACGACGTGGGCGGGCATGACCGCCGCCATGCCTGCGCTGCTTAAGGCGCGGAACGGAATCATGTCGGCGGCTTCGAGTTCGGCAAGGCTGCGCGTGTCTTCGGGTTGCACCAAATGGCTGTCGCCTTCGACGAATCCGTGTCCGGGGAAATGTTTGCCGCAGGATTTCATGCCGCCCCGGTTCAGACCTTTTTGCAGGGCAAGGGCGAGCTGGGTTACGGTGTCGGCGTTGTGGTGGAAACTGCGGTTGCCGATGACGGGGCATGTTCCCCAATCGAGGTCGAGGACGGGCGTGAAGGAGAGGTCTATGCCGCAGGCGGTCAGTTCCGTCGCCAATACCCAGCCGACCTGCTCGGCTTTTTCTTTGGCAGCGGCTTCGCCTTCGGTATCCCAAATCTGCCCTAAGGTGTTCATGGCGGGCAGTCGGGTGAAGCCTTCGATAAAGCGTTGCACCCTGCCGCCTTCGTGATCGACGGCGATGATGAGTTCAGGCGTGCGCAGTGCTTTGATTTCTTGAACAAGGGCTTTGAGCTGCCCGACGTTTTCGAAGTTGCGGCGGAACAGGATGACGCCGCCGATAGACGGGTCGAGCAAGCGTTGTTTTTCTTCTTCGGTCAGACAGTAGGCGGCGACGTCTACCATAACGGGGCCGCGCGGGATGGAATGGGGAGCGTTCATTTTTGGATTCCTTAAAATGTTTTCAGACGACCTTAAAGTATCAAAGGTCGTCTGAAAACGGGAAAACACATTAGGCAGCTTTGCCTTTTTTGTCTTTCAGTATGAAGATGAGGGCGGTCATAACGACGCCGGTGGCGAAAAAGCCCAGCCAAGCCGATTGCGTCATACCCAACACGAGGTAGCCTGCCGCTGCCGCGCCTGCGACGGTCAGGGCGTAAGGCAGTTGCGATGTAACGTGGTCGATGTGGTTGCAATGCGCGCCGGTGGAAGACAGGATGGTGGTGTCGGAAATGGGCGAACAGTGGTCGCCGCAAACCGCGCCTGCCATCACGGCGGACATACACGGGATAACCAACGATGCATCGACTTTAACCGCCATCGCTGCGGCAATCGGCAGCATAATGCCGAACGTGCCCCAGCTTGTGCCTGTGGCGAACGCCATCACGCTGGCAAGCAGGAAGAGGATGACGGGCAGGAAGCCGGGATGGATGTTGTCTGCAACCAGCGTGGAGAGGTAGTCGCCGGTGTGCATTTCGCTGACGACGGTGCTGATGAGCCAGGCAAGAATCAGGATGGTAATCGCGCCGAACATCGAAGATATGCCCTGACGGACGGCTTTGGGATAGTCGGCGGCCTTGATGGTGCCGAGTGTGCAGAGGACGACGGCGAGTACGCCGCAAGTACCGCCGAACACCAGCGAAGTGTTTACATCGGTATTTTCAAACGCACCCAAAATGCTGAAGGTTTCGCTTGCCTGCGCGCCTGTGTAAATCATGGCGGAAACGGTGGATGCGATCAACACCAAAACAGGGATAATCAGCGCGTAAACCCTGCCTTTGGGGCCGTCAGAGCCGGTGGATTCGTCATGAGTTTCCTGCAATGCCGCTTTTTCAAGGCGCGCCATCGAGCCGATGTCGAAAGAAAACCAAGCGACGACAAACACCATGATCAGCGCGAACAGGGCGTAATAATTCATCAGGCTCATGGCGACGAACACACCCATCGGCGTGTATCCAGTGATGTGGTAGGTAACGAGCAGACCTGCCAGCGTGGCGATAATCGATGCGCCCCAGCTTGAAACCGGCATCAGTACGCACATCGGCGCAGCAGTGGAATCAAGGATATACGCCAGTTTGGCGCGGGAAACTTTGAATTTGTCGGTAACGGGGCGTGCAATCGCACCGACGGCAAGACTGTGGAAATAGTCGTCGATAAAGGTAACGAATACGAGGCAGGCAGTCAGCATTTTTGCGCCGCGCCGCCCTTTGATGTGTTGCTTCGCCCAATCGGCAAACGCCTGATTGCTGCCCGAAAAGGTTAAAAGAGAAGTGAAAATACCGAGTAACAACAAGAAAATCAGGATTTTAGGTTTTCCCAGCGACCAATCGCCGTCTGCCCAAGCCAGTCCGACCACCATGTCTTTCAGGTGTGTCAGTCCGTCAATCGGGCTGCCGCCGACCAAAAAGGCAACGCCGACCAAAATACCGATGCCCAAAGACAACAGCACGCGGCGGGTAATGACGGCAAGCGCCAATGCCAAAAACGGCGGCACGACGGATAAAAACGAATGTGAATAATCAATCAGGTGCATAATATTTTTATTAATAGGAAGTCAATCGGAGCGGAACGTTTTCAGACGACCTTTGAATGCGATTGTTGACAAAGCCAAAAGAGCAAAACCATCAAAAAACAAACAAATCAATCAGTTGCTAAAATTACAAAATACCCGCCACCTTAGGATGGCGGGTATTCTATCATTGAATGGCGCTTGCGTTGCACCTTATTGCAGGGTCAGGGCGAGGAAAAGCGTATTGCCGTCGCGCTGAACCAGCAGCGGCACATTTTTGCCCGCGCCTGCCAACGCGCTGCGGAAGCTTGATTCGTCGTTGACGCTGATTTGGCTGACAGCGAGGATTTCGTCACCGCGTTTGAGTCCGGCACGTTCCGCCGCTCCGCTGACGCGGGAAACAATCAGGCGGCTTTTGCCTGCACCTTCATCGACGCGCAGGGTCAGTCCCGTATTATCGACGGTAAAGCCGTCTGCCGGATTTGCCTGCTGCGGCTGCTCGGTAGCGCGTGAAGACGTTTCGTTCTGCTCCGCCATGCTGCCGAGTTTGACTTTCACATTAATCTTCTCGCCTTTGCGCCATACTTCCAGCGTGACTTCCTTACCCGGCAGCATCGAGCCGACCATAACCGGCAAATCGCTGGACACGCGCACTTCTTCGCCGTTGACGCTGCGGACGATGTCGCCCACTTGCAATCCTGCCTGCATGGCAGGGCTGTTCGGCATCACTTTGGCAATCAACGCGCCGCTGGCTTTGTCCAAACCGAACGATTTCGCCAGATCGTAAGACACTTCCTGAATAATCACGCCCAACTGACCGCGCTGAACCTTACCGCTGGTTTTCAACTGCTCGGCAACGTTCATCGCCACATCAATCGGAATCGCGAAGGAAATGCCCATAAATCCGCCGCTGCGGCTGTAAATTTGAGAGTTGATGCCGACTACCTGACCTTTCAGGTTAAACAGCGGGCCGCCGGAGTTGCCCGGATTGATGGCAACGTCGGTTTGGATGAAAGGCGTGTAGCTTTCGTTCGGCAGGCTGCGTCCTTTGGCGGACACGATGCCCGAAGTAACGCTGTTGTCAAAACCGAACGGCGCGCCGATGGCGGCAACCCACTCGCCTGGTTTCAAATCTTTCGGATTGCCGATTTTGACGACGGGCAATTCTTCCGAAGCTTCAATTTTCAACAGCGCGACATCGGATTGCGTATCCGAACCGATCAGTTTGGCAGTATATTCGCGCTTATCGTTGAGCAGGACTTTGATATTGCCCATGCCGGCGACGACGTGGGCATTGGTCAGGATATAGCCGTCTTTACTGATGATAAAGCCGGAGCCGAAATTCAAATCATCGTCGGCAGATTGGTCTTCCGGCATATCGGGCATATTCGGAACAAGGCGTTTGAAAAACTCGTAAAACGGGTCGTTGTCCGGAAACTGGCTCAAGTCCATGCCCTGCTCTTCAGACTGCCCGCTGCCTGCGGCACGTCCGGCGGGGGACGCTTGGATATTGACCACCGCCTGACCTTCGTTTTGCACCAATTGTGCGAAATCGGGCAGCAGCATACCGACGCTGCCGTCATTTTTGGAGGGTTCGATTCTCTGTACGAATTCTTCGCTTTTACTCTCGCCGCCGAAGAAGCTGCTGATTTTGTCGCAGCCGCCCAAAGCCAGCGCAGAAGCCGTTACCAAAGCAAAGTATCTGTATTTTTTCATTTTTTCGCGCACCGCGTTTCCTTTTCCGAATAACGGATTATGTTCTTGCATCTTAAAAAACCGGGGTCGTCTGAAACTTTTATCGTTTTCCAACCCGATAAGGTCGAATTTTACCTTTTGCCCGTATTTTTTCAAGCATTTCATTTTAAATAAAAAAATGCCGTCAGAAATTTTAACCTAATGGGAAGGTTGTTTTGTTGATTGTTTACAATTTATCAACGTTTACATCAACTTCGCGCCATACTCGCATAAATCATTAATCATACATTTCCCGCATTGCGGCTTCTGCGCCTTGCAAGTGTAGCGTCCGTGCAAAATCAGCCAGTGGTGCGCATCCATCAAAAACTCTTTCGGCACAAAGCGCATCAGCTTGTCCTCTACCTCGCGCACATCCTTGCCCGGCGCGATTTTGGTACGGTTGGACACCCTGAAGATGTGCGTATCGACCGCCATGACGGGATGGCCGAACGCCGTGTTCAACACCACGTTTGCCGTCTTGCGCCCCACGCCCGGCAACGATTCCAAAGCCTCGCGGTCTTCCGGCACTTCGCCGTTGTATTTTTCCAGCAGGATGCGGCAAGTCTGCATGATGTGTTTGGACTTGGTTTTATAAAGCCCGATGGTTTTCGTGTATTCCATCACGCCGTCCAAACCCAAATCCAACATCGCCTGCGGCGTATTGGCAACCGGAAACAGCTTCGCCGTCGCCTTATTCACGCCCACGTCGGTCGCCTGCGCCGACAGCAAAACGGCAATCAAAAGCTCGAAGGGGGAATTGAAATGAAGCTCGGTGGTCGGATGGGGATTGGCAGCGCGGAAACGCTCGAAAATTTCTTGGCGGATCTGTTTGTTCATGGGGGTACGGGTAGGATTTGTGTGTATCTTTATCGTTTGCCCGATTATAGCGCAAAAGGTCGTCTGAAAACGCCAACCGCTTTTTCAGACGGCCACTTAATATTCCCGGATCCCTATTCTTACGTTATATTCCATCCCTTTTAAAAATGAAAGTCGTCTGAAAATATGTTGGGCAAACTGGATACTTGGCTGATGGAACACCCGAAACGGGATGATTTGCACGGCTGGCGGCGTTTTGCGGTCGAATTTTGGTTTTTCGGACTGAAAGAAGCGCGCGCCTGTTTGTTTGCAGGTTTGTTTTTCATCGCCATGTTCCTGATTCCGAAAACAGGCTGGCTGGGGGTTTCACGCTATGACCTGCTGCTGATTTTTGCAGTCTCCGTGCAGGTTGCGATGCTGTATTTCAAGCTGGAAACGTGGGACGAAGTGAAATCGATTACGCTTTTTCACTTGGTGGGCTTTGCTTTGGAGTGGTTCAAGACATCGGGCGACATCCAGTCTTGGAGCTATCCGGACGAGGCATACACCAAAATCGGCGGCGTGCCGCTGTTTGCAGGCTTTATGTATGCGGCGGTCGGCAGCTACATCATTCAGGCTTGGCGGCTCTTTAATATCAGAATCAAAAGCCATCCGCCGTATTGGTTGAGCACATTGTGCGCGCTGGCAATTTACGTCAATTTTTTCACTCATCACTATCTCGGCGACTACCGCTGGTATCTCGCCGCATTCGCGCTCGGGCTTTATGCGCGGACAACGGTTTTATACACGCCCTATGACACTACCCGAAAAATGCCGCTCCTGCTGTCTTTCGTCCTAATCGGTTTTTTCATTTGGCTGGCGGAAAACTTAGGGACTTTGTTCGGCGTTTGGCGTTATCCCAACCAAATCGGCGCATGGGCATCGGTACACATCAGCAAATGGAGTTCGTGGGCTTTGCTGGTGATGATGACGTTTACCATCGTGGCGAATTTAAAACACGTCAAACACACCATCAGCGTTTCTAAAGATTAATGTTCGATACTGCGAAAAGGTCGTCTGAAAATGCCTCTTCCGCTTTTTCAGACGACCCCTTCCCTATTCCACTTACGCTTCCTGCGCGTCCACATCCACCGACCATCTGATTTTGCCGTCGCGGTTTTGCTGCAACACCTGCACCCACAAACTCACGGCGCGGTGTAAATCCTGTCGGGACGGAGATTCGAGGAAGATTTGCGCGCGTTCGCGTTCGGCGAGGCGCACCATCAGCATGGGGGCGGCACCGAACTGTGAGACGCTTTCGGGTAAAAGCGGGGCGAGGGTTTCTTTGGCGGCGTTGAGAAATTCCATCGCATCGGCAACGCGCGGCGCGTCGGCGCGGACGGCGGTCTGGAAACCGAAGGGCGGCATGGCGAACATTTGCCGCTCGTTCAATTCGTTTTCGGCAAACACGGCGTAGTCCTGCGCTTTGACGGCGGCGAAGACGGGATGTTCGGGCAGTTGGGTCTGTATCAGCACCTTGCCGGGTTTGTCGGCGCGCCCCGCCCTGCCGGACACTTGCATCAGCTCGGCGAACAGCCTTTCCGGCGCGCGGAAATCCGCGCTGTACAGGCTACCGTCGGCGTTCAACACGATAACGAGGTTGAGCCGCGCGAAATCATGGCCTTTGGCGAGCATCTGCGTGCCGACCAGAATGTCGATTTCGTTGTCGGCGATGCGGCGGTACAAATCCGCCCAGTCGTTTTTGTGCGCGGTGCTGTCCCTATCGACGCGGACAACGGTTGCTTTCGGCAGGAAGGCGCGCAGAGTTTCTTCGACGCGCTGCGTGCCGTGCCCGACGGCGGTCAGGTCTTGGTTGCCGCAGTCGGGGCATTTGAACGGGACGGGTTCGCGGTGGTCGCAGTGGTGGCAGCGCAGTTGGCGGGCGCGTTGGTGCAGCACCATTTTGGCGGAGCAGTTCGGGCAGCCGAAGGTATGGCCGCAGTCACCGCAAAACAGCGCGGGCGCAAAACCGCGCCGGTTGAGGTACACCAGTGACATGCCGCCCGCTTCAAAATTCTGTTTCAAAAGCTGCAAGGCTTGCGGTGAGAAGCCGTTGTCGAGTTTCAGACGGCCTACGTTGAGGATGTCCACTTGCGGCAGTTGCGCAGCGGTATGGGCGCGCTCGGTCAGTTGCAGCAGGCGGTACGCGCCGCTTTGCGCCTTGTGCCAGCTCTCCAAGCTGGGCGTAGCGCTGCCCAACACGACGGGGCAGCCGCTCTGCTTCGCCCGCCACACCGCCAAATCGCGGGCATGGTAGCGCAATTCGTTGTCCTGCTTGAACGAGCCGTCGTGTTCCTCATCGACCACAATCAGCCCGACATCAGGCAAAGGCGTGAACACCGCCAGCCGCGTGCCGATGACCAGCTTCGCCTGCCCCAACATCGTGCGCAGATAATCCTGCGTGCGCCTGCCTGCCGCCATCTGGCTGTGCAACACGGCGGTCGGTACGTCGGCAAAACGGTTTTCCACCCGTTTCAAAAGCTGCGGCGTAAGGTTAATTTCGGGCAACAGAAACAACACCTGCCGCCCCTGCGCCAACACTTTCGCCATCGCATCGAAATACACTTCGGTCTTGCCGCTGCCGGTGATGCCGTACAGCAGAAACGGTTGAAAACTGCCGAAGGTCGTCTGAATTTCATCGGAAGCCTTCTGTTGGTTGGCGTTGAGCTGAAATTCAGACGACCTTAAAACGGGTTTCGCCGCTTCCGCAGTTTCAATCCAACCCTGCTCCGCCCAATCCTCAATCAATTTCGCCGCCTGCGCGTTCACCTGCTTCAACGCCGCCATCGTCATTCCGCCCGACAGCAGCGCGCTCCACAAAGCCGCTTTTTTGTTGAACCGCGCCGGCGGCGGAATTTGCGCCCTGCCCGCTTCGTTCAGCGCGTAAAACAACGGCGGCTGCGGCATTTCCACCGCGCGCGTTTCCTTCAAACCCTGCGGCAGCGCGGCAAACACCGCCTGCCCCGTCGGATAGTGGTAATAACGCGACGTAAACGAGAGCAAATCACGCCAGTTTTCAGGCAGCGGCGGCTCGTCCGAAAAGGCCGTCTGAACACCCAAAATCCGCGCCGCGTCCATATCGGGCGCAATATCCGTTTCCCACACAATCCCGACCACGGTTTTGTTGCGGAAAGGCACAAGCACCCGCGTTCCCTGCGGCAGCCGCTCGGAATGGGAATAAGTCAAAAGGCCGTCTGAAAGCGGCACGTTTACGGCGATACGGTGGTAGTTCATACAGGCAGACAAATCGTTTTTTTGCGTATTTTAACAGCCGAAAGCTATTTTCAGACGATAAATTGAGCCTCAATACAATGCAGGCATGACAGAGGTTTGATACAATGCGGTTTTCTTGACACACGCCTATACTTAAAAATGAAAACCAAATTAATCAAAATCTTAGCCCCCATCGCTCTGATCTCACTGACCGCGTGCGGGCAAACCCCCGTTTCACAGGCAAATGCAGCGCCCTCTTCAGCCGCCAAGCCCGCCGCCCCCGTACAAGGCAAAGTCGGCGAAGCCTTGAAAGCCCGCCTCGAAAAAATTTACGAATCCCAAGGCCTGAAAGTCATCAGCGTCAGCGAAACCCCTATTCAAGGCATTTATGAAGTCGTTGTCAGCGGCAAACAAATCATTTACACCGATGCCAAAGGCGACTATATGTTCGTCGGCGACCTCATCGACGTCAACACGCGCAAAAGCCTGACCGACGAACGCGCCGCCGATTTGAACAAAATCGACTTCGCCTCCCTGCCTTTGGACAAAGCCATTAAAGAAGTGCGCGGCAACGGCAGCCTGAAAGTCGCCGTCTTCTCCGATCCCGACTGCCCGTACTGCAAACGCTTGGAACACGAGTTTGAAAAAATGACCGACATCACGATTTACAACTTCATGATGCCGATTCCGAGCCTGCACCCCGATGCCGCGCGTAAAGCCGAAATTTTGTGGTGCCAGCCCAACCCGACCCAAGCCTGGACCGACTGGATGCGCAAAGGCCAATTCCCGAGCGGCAAAGCCAATTGCGACAATCCCGTTGCCGAAACCACTTCTTTGGGCGAACAATTCGGCTTCAACGGCACACCTACCCTCGTCTTCCCGAACGGCCGCAGCCAAAGCGGATACAGCCCTATGCCGCACCTCAAAAAAATCATCGAAGACAATCAGAAATAAGATTGGCTTCAAGATACGGCAAAGGTCGTCTGAAAACCTTGTATATCGGTTTTCAGACGACCTTTTTCTTTAATTATAGTGGATTAAAATAAAAATGAGACAAGGCGGCAACGCCCGCCGTGTACAGGTAGTACATAAGGGCGTTGGCAACGCCGTATCATTGCAATTTTAATCCACTATATCAGACAAATCCCGTTTATTTCACCTTAGTCGCCATCAACGTATGCAACCGGCGGTTGTCGGCGCGGGCGACAGTGAACTGCAAACCGCCGATCACGACTTTTTCGCCACGCACGGGCAAGTGTCCCAATTCCTGAATAACCAGTCCGCCGATGCTGTCGGCTTCTTCGCTGCTGTAATCCGTACCGAAAAAGGCGTTGATGTCTTCGATTTCGGTTACGGCGTTGATACGCCAGCGCTCGGTGGAAACAGCGTGGATATTGTCCGCGCTTTCGTCTTCGTCAAACTCGTCTTCGATGTCGCCGACGATTTGTTCGATAATGTCTTCAAAAGTTACCAGACCCGACGTGCCGCCGTATTCGTCGATAACGATTGCCATGTGGTTGCGCTGCTCTCGAAATTCTTTCAAAAGCGCGTTCAGCGATTTGCCTTCGGGTACAAAAACGGCAGGACGAAGGATGGATTTGAGGTTGAACTGCTCGGGATTAAACATGTATTTGAGCAGGTCTTTGGCATGCAGGATGCCGAGGACTTCGTCTTTGTCTTCGCCGATGACGGGGAAGCGGGAATGGGCGGTTTCGATGACGTAGGCAGTGATGCGCTCGATGCTGTCGTTTTCTTTCAAAACGTTCATGTGGCTGCGGGTAATCATGGCATCGCGCACTTCCAAGTCGGCAAAGTCGAGGACTTTTTCCAGCCGCAAAAGTGTATCCGCGTCAAACACTTCCTGCTCGTGCGCCTGCCGCAGCAGGCTGAGTACGTCTTCGGCGGAATCGGGTTCGCCGGCAAGTCGGGAAATCAAACGTTCGAAAAATGTCGGTTTCGACCGGGTGTCGTCCATTTCAGTATTCGTCCTCTTGGTAGGGGTTGGGATAACCTGCCGCCTGCATCAGGCGGATTTCGAGCGCCTCCATTTCTTCGGCCTCGGTCTCTTCGATGTGGTCGTAGCCCATCAGGTGCAATGTGCCGTGCATGGTCAGGTGGGCAAAGTGCTGCTCGGCGGTTTTGCCCTGCTCGGCAGCTTCTTTCAATACGACTTGCGGGCAGATGATTAAATCGCCGCAAAGCTCGTCTGAAAACTGATCGGGCAGGATTTCGCCTTCGTTCAAGGCAAAACTCAACACATTGGTGGCGTAGTCTTTGCTGCGGTAATCGCGGTTGTAGGCGCGGGCTTCTTCTTCGTCCAGCAGAATCAGGCTGATGTCGGCGCGGCGGTATTCGTTTTTCAACGCCGCCCATGCCCAGCGGTAGAAATCGCGTTCGCTCGGAAGGTCGGCGGCGGTTGAGGCGTTTTCAAAATTCAGGCAGAAACGTTGCCGCTGCAACGATAAGAAGGGATATTTTTTGGCGCGTTTCATGCTGTAAGGCTGTTGGGGTTAAAATGTTTTTAGAGAATAAGTTTTATTTTACGGCAGTATGAACTAACATCATGCTGACAGATCTTGTATCCGTTTCTTGCGGTCTGTCGAAATCGGCATTTCAATGCCGGTACACATTATAGTTTATTTCGTTGCAACAGATATAGTGCAACGGCTTCTCCGACAGCTTCGCAGCGGAATACCTTTATCAACCACGGTAATTGCAAATGAACAAATTTCTTTTCCCCCTACTGATTGCCCTGACAGCCTGCTCCCCGCAAAACAAAATCGAAACGTCGGCTGCCAAACCGACGGAAACTCAGGTCGAAAAAAACAGCGGCGATACGGTCAAAATGACAGGAACAGTCCATTATTCGCTCGAACAGGCGGAATTTACCGCCGACGGGAAAACCTATTTCATCAACGGCGGCGACATCCTGATGGATCAAGTAGAAAAAAACCGCCTGAGTTCCGGCTCATATAACGTTACCCTGAACAATGTCTGCATTCAGGGAAAAGTGCTGACCAAAGAACAAAACCAAGGCAACGGATTCGGCCCCTTGGGCAAGTACAGTCAGGCGGTTAGCGTAGAAAGTTTGTGTTAGACTGTCGAACTTCCCGCCTCATGAATTAGAAAATCAGAAACTGCAAATGAACCCGAAAAAACTCGTTATCGCCAGCCGCGAAAGCCTGCTTGCCATGTGGCAGGCAAAACATATCCAAGGTCGTCTGAAAACCCTGTATCCCGACTGCGAAGTCGAAATCTTGGGCATGACCACGCGCGGCGACCAGATTTTGGACAAAACCCTGTCGAAAATCGGCGGCAAAGGCCTGTTTATCAAAGAGTTGGAACAAGCCTTGCAAGACGGACGCGCCGATTTGGCAGTGCATTCGATTAAAGACGTGCCGATGGATTTGCCCGAAGGCTTCGCCCTTGCCGCCATCGGCGAGCGCGCCAATCCGTTTGACGCGTTCGTATCCAACCAATACGCGCGTTTGGAAGAAATGCCCAAAGGCGCGATTGTCGGCACATCCAGCCTGCGCCGCGAAGCCCAGTTGCGCGCCCGCTATCCGCACTTAGTCATCAAACCCCTGCGCGGCAACGTACAAACCCGCCTGTCCAAACTCGACAACGGCGAATACGATGCCATCATCCTCGCCGCCGCCGGATTGCAGCGTTTGGAACTGGACGAACGCATCCGCCTGATTCTCTCCGAAGCCGACAGCCTGCCCGCTGCCGGACAAGGCGCGTTGGGCATCGAAATCGCCGCACACCGCACTGACCTTCTTGACGTATTAAAATCCTTAAACCACGATGTCACACACGCCTGCGTGACCGCCGAACGCGCCCTCGCCCGCGCTTTGGGCGGAAGCTGCCAAGTACCGCTTGCCGCGTATTGCACCGAAGAAGACGGCCTGCTCACCCTGCGCGGACTGGTCGGACACCCCGACGGCTCGGTAATCTTGCAGGCAGACGCGCAAGCCCCCTCCGCCTACACCGATGCGCTCGGACGCGCAGTCGCCAAAAAGCTGGCGGACGACGGAGCGCAGGAATTGATTGAAGCCGTTTTGAAAGAACAAGCCGAATAAATCGGTTGGCAAGAAAAGGTCGTCTGAAAAACGTTTTCAGACGACCTTTTGCCATTCGCCGCCAAACTTGAAAGACGGCACAAATAAGCGCAAAATGTTAACAAGTTAACCTATGGCTTCTCTTATTTATAGTGGATTAACTTTAAATCAGGACAA
>NZ_KV789502.1:7909-10935 GCF_001807625.1 Neisseria sp. HMSC03D10 | reverse complement strand
CCGTCCTGGTTTAAAGTTAATCCACTATAAGACATCAAATAAACCTGCTGAACAAGATTGGAAAACAAATGAGTAAAAAACTCCACCCGCAGACGCTCGCCATACGCGGCGGCAAAGAGCAAACCGAATACCGCGAACACAATCAGGCATTGTTCCTCACCAGCAGCTTCATGTGGGATAACGCCCAACACGCCGCCGACTTGTTTTCCAAAAAAATCAAAGGGTTCACTTATACCCGCACTGCCAATCCGACCACAGCCGCTTTTGAAAAACGCATCGCCGCCTTAGAAGGCGCGGAACGCGCGGTCGCCACTTCGACCGGTATGTCCGCGATTCAGGCGGCGTTTTTCACCTTCCTGCAGGCGGGCGACCATGTGATTTCCAGCCGCAGCCTGTTCGGCACGACCGTCGGCTTTATCAACAACATCGTCACCAAATTCGGCATCGAAGTGAGCCATGTGTCGCCGACCGATGTGGACGAATGGAAAGCCGCCGTCAAAGCCAACACCAAACTGCTGTTTTTGGAAACGCCTTCCAACCCCTTGGGCGAAGTGGCTGACTTGGAAGTCTTGGCAGAATTGGCGCACAGCATCGGCGCGCTTTTGGTGGTGGACAACAGCCTGCTGTCGCCTGTTGGCTCGCAGCCTTTGAAACATGGCGCGGATATTTCCGTTTCCTCCGCAACCAAAGCCATCGACGGACACGGGCGCGTGATGGGTGGCGTGTTGGCGGGTTCGGAAGAATTGATGACGCAGGTCGCCGTTTACTGCAACTCTTGCGGGCTGGCGATGTCGCCGTTTAACGCATGGCAGTTGTTGAGCGGCGTGGAAACCCTGTCGCTGCGTATGGAAAAACAGTTCGACAACGCCCTGAAAATCGCCCAATGGCTGCAAGCGCAGCCGCAGGTTCAAGCCGTGTACTACACCGGATTGCCCGATCATCCGCAGGCGGAGCTTATCCGCAAGCAGCAAAACGGCGGCGGCATCGTCATCGGCTTTGAAGTCGCCGACACTGACGCCGCGTGGAAAATCGTGGACGGCGTCGAACTCTTCTCCCGTACCGCCAACCTCGGCGACGTGCGCTCGACCATTACTCACCCGTGGACAACCACACACGGCAGGATGCAGCCCGAAGAAAAACTCGCCGCCAATATCCGCCCCGGACTGGTGCGCCTGTCCGTCGGTTTGGAATACGTCGATGATTTGATTGACGATTTGAAACAGGCGTTGGCGCGTTAAGCCAAACGCCCGGCAGACGGCATTTGCTGAACCATTACATTTCAGACGACCTCTTGGCGTTTCAAAGGTCGTCTGAAAACATTAAAATACACACAACATCAAATAAGGAAATCAATTATGAGTGAAGCGGAATTTTCCGATTGGGCGATGAAAATCTGCCTGACCGGACTGGTTATTTTCTTGGGCTTTATCGTCTGGAACTTGGGCAAGGAATCCAAGGCGGGCAAATTCGGCATCGCGATTTTGTTCCTGGTATTGGGCTTGGGCGTGTTCGGCTTTATTTTCAAAGAAGTGCTGATTAAATTCATTGCCCTGCCTTGAGGCGGCAAACTAAGAAGAATAAGGGAAAGGTCGTCTGAAAAACTTAAATCTGGGTTTTCAGACGACCTTTCGTTTGCCATACTGTGTTAACGGATGTCCATAGGCGCGAAGGATTTGACGGTTTCGTCCACGGCTTTGACGCGGGTCAGGAAGTCTTCCAGCTGGGCGAGCGGCAGGGCGCTGGGGCCGTCGCATTTGGCTTGGTCGGGGTTGGGATGTGATTCGAGGAAGAGGCCTGCGAGGCGGGTTGCCATGCCGGCGAGCGCCAAGTCCAGCACTTGCGCGCGCCGTCCGCCGGATGCGGCGGCACCGGATTCGCGGGTTTGCAGGGAGTGGGTGACGTCGAAGATGACGGGCAGGTTGCCGCAGGTTTGTTTCATGACGCCGAAGCCGAGCATATCGACGACGAGGTTGTCGTAGCCGAAGTTGGCACCGCGTTCGCACAGTATGATTTGTCCGTTGCCTGCTTCTTGGAATTTTTCGACGATGTTTTTCATCTGCGAGGGGCTGAGGAACTGGGGTTTTTTGATGTTGATGACGTTGCCGGTTTTTGCCATGGCGACGACGAGGTCGGTTTGGCGGGCGAGGAAGGCGGGCAGTTGGATGACGTCGCAGACTTCGGCGACGGGGGCGCATTGGTAGGGTTCGTGGACGTCGGTGATGACGGGTACGTCAAATTCGCGTTTGACGGCTTGGAAAATTTTCATACCTTCGTCCAAGCCGACGCCGCGAAACGAATGAATGGAGGAGCGGTTGGCTTTGTCGAAGGAGGCTTTGAAGACGTAGGGGATGCCGAGTTTGTCGGTCACTTTGACGTATTGTTCGCAGGCTTTGAGGGTGGAATCGAGGTCTTCCAGGACGTTGATGCCGCCGAACAGGGTAAAGGGGAGGTCGTTGCCGACGGTGAGGTTGTTGATGCGGATGTTCATGATGGTGGGGCTTTCTTGAAGGTCGTCTGAAAATGGCTGAAAGGTCGTCTGAAAGCGGATTTTTCGGTTTCAGACGACCTTTTTGTTTTATAGGACGGTGTGCGGCGGCTCGTAGGAGAGGATGTCGCGGATTTTGTTGTGTTCGTCCACAAGGACGACTTTGGGTTCGTGCGCGGCGATTTCGGGTTCGGACAGCATGACGTAGGACATGATGATGACGATGTCGCCTTTTTGGACGAGCCGTGCGGCGGCACCGTTGAGGCAGACGACGCCGCTGCCGCGTTCGCCGGGGATGGTGTAGGTTTCGAAGCGTTCGCCGTTGTTGTTATTGACGATGGCGACTTTTTCGTTGACGAGGATGCCTGCGGCGTCGAGCAGGTCTTGGTCTACGGTGATGCTGCCGACGTAGTTGAGGTCGGCTTCGGTAACGGTGGCGCGGTGTATCTTGCCGCCGAGCATGGTGCGGAACATGGGTTTCCTTTTGGTTTGGGATTGCGGATGCAGACGTATAGTGGATTAAATTTAAATCAGGACAAGG
>NZ_KV789502.1:0-7889 GCF_001807625.1 Neisseria sp. HMSC03D10 | reverse complement strand
GCCGTACTGGTTTAAAGTTAATCCACTATAAGGTCGTCTGAAAATCAAAAGCCGTCATTATAGTGGACTTCCCTGTAAATTCATAATGATGCTTGAGCGTTTTTCAGACGGCGCGGGGCTGTTTTATCAACCTAAACTCTGCTTCAGCCAGCGCAAATAGGGGGCGTATCCGCGCGATACGTTTTGCATCAGGATTTGCGGGCAGTCGTAGCTGTGGTTGGCGATGATGTTTTTTTGGATTTCGCGGTAGCAGTGGCGCGAGGTTTTGATGGTGATGCGGATTTCGTCGTCGCAGCAGATTTCGCCGTTCCAAAGGTATTGGCTGGTGATGGCTTCGTATTGCACGCAGGCGGCAAGTTGCTTTTCTAAAAGCAGGTTGCCGATTTTTTCGGCTTCTTCGCGGGTCGGGACGGTGGTGGTAACGATGACGGGTTTGAACGCGGACATTTCAGACGACCTATTGGTTTTTAAACTCGATGGTTCCTTTATATTTCACCCAGTATCCGGCGGCTTTGTATTTGTCTTTTTTGGCGGTTGCGACGGCTGTTTCGTCGAGTCCTTCATAACCGCTGGATTCGAGGATGCTGACTTCTACGGCTTTGCCTTCGGGGGAAACCAAGATGGATAGTTTGACGGGTTTGATGGGTTGTGCGGGATTTTGGGATGCGGGGGCGTATTCTGCCGGGTTGACGGTTTGCGCGGTTGCGGGTAGGGTGAAGGCAAGCAGCAGGGCGGGGATGATGGCGCGGATGGACATATTGTTTTCCTTATTTGTAGATTTGTGGAGTGTTTAGGGGGGTGTTTTTATTTATTTTCAGACGACCTTTTGTTTTCCGTGGGCTAAGCCCACGCTACGGTGTTGTGCTATTTTCAGACGACCTTTGTTTTCGCGGGCGAAGCCCACGCTACGGGGGTGCGCTTATTTTCAGACGACCTTTGTTTTCGTGGGCGAAGCCCACGCTACGATATTGCGCCCGTTTGGCGGCGGATGCGGTGTTGCTTATTTGAAGTTCAATATCGGCCAACCTTTTGCTTTGGCTTCTTGCTCCAGTTCGGCATCGGGGTTGACGGCGACGGGTTCGTTGACGAGGCGCAGCAGCGGCAGGTCATTTTTGGAGTCGCTGTAAAAATAGGTTTTGCCATAGCTTTCGAGCGTTTCGCCGCGTTCGGCAAGCCATTGGTTCAGGCGGGTGATTTTGCCTTCTTTGAGGCTGGGCGTGCCGATGTAGTTGCCGGTGTAGCGGCCGTCGGCACCGGTTTCGAGTTGGGTGCCGATGATGTTGGTGATGCCGAAAAGGTGGCAGATGGGGGTGATGATGAACTCGTTGGTCGAGGAGATAACGAGGGTTTCGTCGCCGGACATTTGGTGGCTCTGCACCAGCATACGCTGCATGGGCGAGATGTGCGGCATGATGAACTCCGCCATAAATTCGCGGTGAAATTCTGTTAGCTCTTCTTTGCTGTAACGGGCGAGCGGGGCGAGGTGGAATTTGAGGAATGCGTCGATGTCGAGGCAGCCGTTTTGGTAGTCGCGGTAGAATTTTTCGTTTTGCGCTTCGGTTTCGGCAGCGTCAACCAGCCCTTTTTTGATGAGGTATTGCGGCCAAGAGTGGTCGGAATCGGTGTTGATGAGGGTGTTGTCGAGGTCGAAGATGGCAAGGTTTTTCATTGGGTTTCCTGTTGTTTCAAAAGCTGGCGAAGAAGCGGCAGGGTGATGCGTTTGCCCATAGTAACGGCGTAGTTGTCCAGCGTGTCGAGCATCTGCATCAGGCTGTCCATGTCGCGCCGCCAGTGGTTGAGCAGGTATTCGAAGATTTCGGGATCTATGGTGACTTGGCGTGCTGCCGCCATGCTGACGAGCGCGTCGATTTTTTCTTGGTCGGTCAGGGGTTTGACTTCGTAAACGAGGCAGTACGCCATGCGGGTACGCAAGTCTTCGCGGATGACGAGCTGTTGGGGCGTGTGTTCGGAGCTTAACAGCAGAAAGCCTTTGCCGCTGTTGCGGAAGCGGTTGAATACGGCAAACAGGAGGGCTTGTTCTTCGTTGCCCAGTTTTTCGATTTGGTCGATGGCGAGGTATTCGGCTTCAAAGGCGGCTTCGGTCAGGGGTGTGGCGGCAGCGTCGATATAGACGGCTTTTTTCCCTGCGTCGAGCGCTTGGGCGACCCATGCACGCAGCAGGTGGCTCTTGCCCGCGCCTTCTTCGCCCCAGACGTAGATAAACGGGTCGTGTTTATGCTGTAACACATAGACCAGTTCGGCATTTTCCGTTCCGAGGAATTTGTCGAAACCGGGATAGCCGCGTTCGGCGAAGTCGAAAATAAGCTGGTTCACAAAGGCATACCGGATGGGTTGGAATCGGGTTTATTGTACGTTGTTTTGTCAGCGCGTATCAAGGCGCGGGGTCGTCTGAAAAAGGGGCGCGCGGCATGGGTTTCATATACAATGGCGGACATTTGGCAACGCGTCTGTTTTCAGACGACCTCTGTCTTTTTTATTTCAGGAAAATCTCGTGATTTCGACCCTTATTGATTTTATCCTCCACATCGACCAGCATTTGGTCGAGATTTCCGCGCAATACGGCGTATGGATTTACGCGGTGTTGTTTTTGATTATTTTCTGCGAAACCGGCTTGGTGGTTACGCCGTTTCTACCGGGCGATTCGCTGCTGTTTGCCGCGGGCGGGATTGCCGCGGTCGGCAGCATGAATATTCATGTCATGATTGCGCTGCTTTTGGCCGCCGCGATTTTGGGCGATGCCGCCAACTTCATGATCGGCAAGTTTTTTGGGCGCAAACTCTTTGCCAACCCCGATTCCAAAATCTTCCGCCAGTCGTATCTGGAGAAAACCCATGCTTTCTACGAAAAACACGGCGGCAAAACCATCATCATCGCCCGCTTCGTCCCGATTGTGCGGACGTTCGCCCCGTTTGTCGCAGGCATGGGCAGTATGCACTACGGTACCTTCATCCGCTACAACATCATCGGCGCGGTATTGTGGGTCTTGTCGTTTTCCTATGCCGGTTATTTCTTCGCCAATATTCCGGTTGTCAAAAACAATCTGGCTTTAGTGATGGTCGCGATTATCGTGATTTCCATCCTGCCGGGCGTGGTCGAAGTCATCCGCGCGAGAAGGGCGGCGAAGAAGTAAAAATTGTTTGAACCATAAGAGAAGGTCGTCTGAAAACGTTTTTCAGACGACCTTTTGCAATCGTTCCAAGCTTTATTGATAAATCCGCCCGTCGTGTTCCAGCCAGCCGTCGGCATGGCGGCCTGCGGGGTCGTGGTGCGTCCAATGGAGGACGCCGCCCTGTTCCGACCATTCGTATTCGCCGTAGAAGCCGACTTTATCGCCTTTTTTCAAGCCTTTGATTTTGTCGGCGAGGTCGATGTTGTGCGCCACTAAAAGCGTTTGCCCGCTCGACAGTTTCAAGATAAACCGCTGATGGCGTGTGCCTTGGTTGTCGTCGGGCAGCGTTTTGAGCACTGTACCCGCGCCTTTCACTTGAATATCACTTTGTTGGTTTTCAAAGGCTTGCTGCAATATTTGTTCCACGCTGCCCTGCCCTGCTTGGCGGTCGGATTTCGGCTGCTTCGGTTGCGATTTTTTGGATTCAGACTGCTCGGATTGGCGTTTTTCCGCCTGGGTTTGGGGCTGCATTTGGGTTGGTACGGCATCCGCTGCCTGACCTTGCCGCCCCTGCTGCATTTTTTGATAACCGACTACCACGGCGGCAACAATCAGTATCCAAATCCATTTGTTTTTGTTCATAAAATCCACGCCCAAAAAAATGCCCGACGGTTCATCGGGCATAAATTATTTGAAAGGAGTTAAATCACGATAACGTGAGCCGCCATTATATACAAAACCAGCGGAAAAATCAGCATTTTCAGTCCGATACCTGAAGCGGCGGCTGCGTTATCACGCTTTTTTGTTCCCCTGACTGTATTTCATTTCGTATTTGATGTCGTTCAGGATTTTTTTCACGTTGTAATCCAAAAGCTGTTCCACCAAATCGGGCGCCTGTTCGCTGAGGGTTTGTTGGAGCTGGTAGGTAAACAGCGCCATTTGTTTCTGCACGGCGGTGCGTATCATGCCGTTGACGGCGTCGGCGACGTGCGGGCGCAGGCGTTTGATCAAACGCTCGCTCAGGTCTTGCTCGGAAATGCAGAACACTTCCCTGCGGTTGATGACCTGCGGGTTCAACACGTTGATATGGACGGTAATCGGCGGCATTTCTGCTTTGGGGTCGTCTGAAACTTGCTCTTGCGCCTGCGGATTTTCGTTTTCAGACGACGTTGCCTCTGCTTTTGCAGGCGCGTCAAATTCGACTGTTTTACGTTTCGGATTCAGCCAAACCGTGCGCGTGGACTCGATTTGCCTGTCGGACGCGCTCATTTGTAGCGAAGACTGCGCGTTCAGCCAGTTTTCCTGCAAAATCACCATCGCATCGGTCTCCGCCGTTTCAGCGGCTTCTTCCTCCAGCATGGCGTTGTGTTCCTCCTGCCATTTGCGCAGATATTCCGTCAAGACGGCATCGCGGTTGGCATCGTCGAGCTTGACCGACTTGGCTTTGGGCTTCTGCTCGAAGGCAGGCTCTTGAGATTCGCGCACCAAAGGCGCGTGTGTGTAAGGTGCGTTCAATTGGCGGGTTTGCCGCAGTTTTTCCAAGCGGCTTTCCCAATCCAGGCTTTCATCCGTTTGTTGTGGCGTATCGGGACGATTCGTATCCATTTTTAGCTTTCGTTCTTCCGTTGTGTCATTTCATTTCACGCGCATAGCGAATGCCGTGATTTGCTATAATGCGGTATTTTAACAGATTCCCAGGAACACATCATGAGCAGCATCGAACAACGCCTCGAATATTTGGAAGAAGCCAACGACGTTTTGCGTATGCAGAACCACGTCCTCGCCACCGCCCTCAAAGGCCTGATCCGTTCGCTGCCGTCCGAGATGGCAAACGAAGCCGTCGAGTCCATCCAGCTTGCCTTCGAAGACGCACTCGCCGAATTGAACTACGAAGACAGCCCGCATACCGACCTCTTCCATGACGTAACCTACGCTTTTTTCCGCGAAAAAGAACACTGACGCGTAGCGACTTCCCCAAACCGTGTTAAACTATCCGTTTATTTATTAATATCCGTAAAGAAGGAACCTCCCCATGAACATGAAAAAATGGATTGCAGCCGCCCTCGCCTGCTCCGCTCTGGCACTCTCCGCCTGCGGCGGTCAAAGCAAAGACGCATCCTCGTCAGCCCCTAAAGCCGACAAAGTGTACCGCGTTGCCGCCAACGCCGAATTCGCCCCTTTCGAATCATTGGATTCCGCCGGCAACGTTGAAGGTTTCGACGTCGATTTGATGAACGCCATGGCAAAAGCCGGCGAATTCAAAGTCGAATTCAAACACCAGCCTTGGGACAGCCTCTTCCCCGCGCTCAAAAACGGCGATACGGATATCGTCATCTCCGGCGTAACCATTACCGACGAGCGCAAGCAGTCCATGGATTTCACCGACCCTTATTTTGAAATCACCCAAGTCGTCCTCGTTCCCAAAGGCAAAAAAGTCGCCTCTTCAGACGACCTCAAAAACATGGCGAAAGTCGGTGTCGTTACCGGTCAAACCGGCGACTTCTCCGTTTCCAAACTCTTGGGCAACGACAATCCTAAAATCGCCCGCTTTGAGAGCGTTCCCTTGGTCATCAAAGAACTGGAAAACGGCGGCGTGGATGCCGTAGTCAGCGACAGCGCGGTCATCGCCAATTATGTGAAAAACAACCCGACCAAAAGCATGGACTTCATCACCCTGCCTGATTTCACGATTGAAAACTACGGCATCGCCGCACGCAAAGGCGACGAAGCGACCGTCAAAATGCTGAACGAAGCGCTGAAAAAAGTACGCGACAGCGGCGAATACGACAAAATCCACGCCAAATACTTCGCCAAAGAAGGCGATAAAGCGGCAGCCGCCAGCCAACCTGAAGCAGCCAAATAATCTGTTTCAACGTTCTTAAGCAATAAGAAAGGTCGTCTGAAAGCCTGTATCGCGGGTTTCAGACGACCTTTTGTTTAATGAGCCGGCCATTTTATCTCTAATGACGGCTATACTGTCCCTACAATTTTCCGACTGACATCTACGAACAATCGTCCCAAGAGATTCAAACGTTTTTTTAATGTTTGCAACGACATTGCAAGATTTTGCCCAAAACTTCAATACCCTTGAAAGTGAATTTATGTCTAATCAAATAGAACAACAATCAGACTATGCCATCGCTGCCGTGGTATATGCTGATGAAGGCGATGCTGCGATAACTGCATTATGGCAGGCCGTGCGCCGGTTGCAACAAGACGGATGGCGCGTGGCAGGACTATTGAATCCGATAGACAACAAAGGCAAGCACAGCAATTCGGAGCTGGCTTCCGTCGCAGACAACCGATGCTTTTCCATCTTCCAAAATCTCGGCAACCATTCCAGCGGCTGCAAACTAGATGCCGGCGCACTGGCAGCAGCAGGTTCGGTGATTCGCGAAGCCATAGCGGAAGGCACGGATTTGGTAGTCATTAACAAATTTGGCCATGCAGAAATCGATAGCTGCGGTTTGTTGTCGGAATACCTTGCCGCTATCAGCTCAGGCATTCCGGTTCTAACCACCTTGCAAAGCAAAACCGACTGTGAAATCTACAAAGGCTTCGCTAAGAAATTCAGCGAATTGGCCAAAGACTATATCGGCGTGCGAAAAGACGTCGTACTGACACCGCTGATGCACGACAGCCCGCAAGAGCTCGGACAACCGTTTGATCCGAAAGACTGGAAACATGGCGAATGCGACCCGATTCCGGGCAAAACCATGCCTGCAATTACCGTGGTCGAGCGCGATTACGGCGCGATTTACGAAAAATTCACTTCAGTCGGCCCGTTGCTGGAAAAAGTCAACCGAAAATCGAAACTGCCATTGACGCCTGCGAGATGATATTAACCCTCGCTCCGTAAACTAACGGACATGTGGCAAAAAAGGCTTGGCAAGCCTTGGGCAAAGCTACAGGCCGCGACCATACACATCTGATTAATGCCAGCGAGCACACGCAAATCCGCTTCCACGACATCGTCGCCCAGCCGCGCAAGATTGTTACCTCACCGATTTGGTCGGGCGTGGAGAGCGAAGAAGTGTGCTACACCGCTGGCTATACCAATGTGCACGAGCTGATTCCGTGGCGCACGCTGACCGGCCGCCAGCAGTTCTACCAAGACCACAAGTGGATGCGCGATTTCGGTGCTGCTTTCTGCGTGTACCGTCCGGCGGTGGACACCAAAACCACCAAACAGCTGCTGGGTAAAATGCCTAACGGCAATCCGGAAATCACACTCAACTTCCTCACGCCGCACCAGAAGTGGGGTATCCACAGTACCTATTCGGAAAACCTGCGTATGCTCACGCTCTCACGCGGCGGCCCGCACGTGTGGATTTCCGAAATCGATGCCAAGAAAGCCGGTTTGGTGGATAACGACTGGGTGGAAGTGTTCAACACCAACGGTTCGATTGCCTGCCGTGTGATTGTGAGCCAGCGTATTCCCGAAACTATGATTTTGATGTACCACGCTCAGGAAAAACTGGTACATACTCCGGCGGCAGAAACCACCAAAAAACGCGGCGGTATCCACAACTCGGTAACCAAGGCGGTCTTGAACCCGACCCACATGATAGGCGGCTACGCGCAATTGGCGTACAGCTTCAACTACTACGGCACAGTAGGCTCTAACCGTGATGAATGGGTGATTGTGCGTAAAATGAACAAAGTGGATTGGATGGACGAACCGGCAGGTTAAGGTCGTCTGAAAACTTAGTGAAGAGCAATGCCTGTCTAAGAACGTGTTCATTGTCTCAGCCTCTGC
>NZ_KV789501.1:0-6014 GCF_001807625.1 Neisseria sp. HMSC03D10 | reverse complement strand
AAACAGCCGAAAACCTGTGTTTGGGGTTTCGGCTGTCGGGGGAAAAAGGAATTTTGCAAAGGTCTTGACTTTTCTACAAATGGAGCATTATCCTCCCAAATACCAGAATTTCAATGCCCACAATACGGCGACTATCCACACCATAGGCGGCACGTCTTTGATGCGGTTGCATAAAAGTTTAATCACGGCGTAGCTGATGAAGCCGAAGGCGATGCCGTCGGCAATCGAATAGGTGAACGGCATGAATACGATGGTCAGGAAAGCGGGAGCGGCTTCGGTCATATCGTCCCAGTCAATTTCACGCGCGCTGCGCAGCATTTGCGCACCGACGTAGAGCAGCGCAGGCGCTGTGGCAAAACCGGGAATGCTCTGCACCAGCGGTGAGAAAATCAGACACGCCAGCATCAATACGCCGACGGTTACGGCAGTCAGACCGGTGCGGCCGCCTGCGGCAACACCCGCCGCACTTTCGACATACGGCGTGGTTGAAGACGTACCCAGCGCGGCGCCAGCGACGATGGCGGTTGAGTCGGCGAACAGGGCGCGTTTCAGACGAGGCAGTTTGCCGTCTTCCAGCAGGCCTGCTCGGTGGGAAACGCCGACCAACGTGCCGGTGGAGTCAAACAAATCAACCAGGAAAAAGACGAAAATCACGCTGACCATGCTGAGGGTAAACAAGCCGTTGAAATCCATCTGCATGAAAGTCGGCGCGATGCTCGGAATTTCGCCGACCACGCCTTTAAACTCGCTCAAACCCAGCAGGGTGGAAATGGCGGTAATCGTCAGAATGGTCAGGATAATCGCCCCTTTGACGCGGAAATGCCCCAAAGCCACCACCATAGCGAAGCCTGCCAATACCAAAAGTGCAGCAGGTTGGTGGATGTCGCCCAGCTTCACCAAAGTCGCGTCGCTGGCGACGATGATGCCGGAACCTTTGAGCGCAATCAGCGACAGAAACAGCCCGATACCGGCGGCAATCGACATTTTCAAACCCATAGGCAGCGCGTTCACCAGCATTTCGCGCACTTTGAAAAAGCTGAATAAAATGAAAATGATGCCGGAAACGAACACCGCGCCCAAAGCCACCTGCCAGGGCACGCCCATGCCTTTGACGACGGCGAAAGTAAAGTACGCGTTCAAACCCATGCCCGGTGCGAGCGCAATCGGATAGTTACCGACGAAGCCCATCACGAAGCAGCCGATAGCGGAAGCGATACAGGTGGCGACGAATACCGCGCCCATGTCCATGCCCGTTTCGCCGAGAATCAGCGGATTGACAATGATGATGTAACACATGGCGAGGAAGGTGGTCAGTCCAGCCGTCAGCTCCGTGCGTACATTCGTGCCGTTTGCGCTTAAATTGAATATACGCTCCAGCACATTTTGATTTGAAGTAGTCATGATTTATGCTTTTCAAAAAAAAGGAAATTTGCGGGCGGTATTATACTGAAAACGCTTTGTTATCGGGTGAAAAATTGTCAACATTTCGGTTGAAATGGTTTGAGAAAAGGTCGTCTGAAAATCAGAGTTGGGTTTTCAGACGACCTTTGGGCATTTTTTCTTTCAAAGATTAAATGCATAAAAAACCCGCAGCCGAAGCTGCGGGTCAATTTAGGTCAGTTCTACGAAGAATATTACCATTCGTAGTTCAAACCTACGTTGTAAGATGCAGAGCCGCCTGAAGAGGTACCCACTGCAAGACCGGCTTTAGCTGCAAAGTTTTCATTGAAGCGATAACCTGCACCCACAGCAACTGCGGTATCAGATTTGAAACCACCCAAAGCAGCAGTAACATTGAATTTACCGACGCTGTAAGGTTGGAACAGGCCGCTGAGGGCTGCTTGTGCTGCCAGACCTTGGCGGGTCTCTTTACGCAGGTTCGCTACGTTTTTATCCAGGCTATCGATGCGTGCTGAGTTTTTAGCAATACCTGCAGCGTGTTGACCATTTGCAGTTTGCAATGCAGCAATATCGGTTTTGTTAGTATCGATTTGCTTAGTATTGGCTGCAATTTGTACCGCATTGGTATCGGCACTTTCTTGAGCTTTGGCAGCAGCGGTTTGTGCAGCTTTGGCATGGCTGTCAGCAGTTTCGGCAGATTTTTGGGCAACTTCAACAGCACCTTTTGCCGCTTGAGCTGATTTTTGAGCTTCAACAGCTATTGTTCTTACGCTTTCTACAGCAGTCTTATCAGCTTTGGTCTCAATTGCTGCTTTGTTGGCATCGATATCTGTGCGGTGAGCCTTCAAAGCATCAGCTGCAGCCAAATCTGCTTTTTTCAAAGTAATGATGTCTTCATCCAAGCTGGCGATCGCATTGTTGAAGCCTTCGTTAGCTTCTTTTTGCTCTTCAAGTTTGGCAGTATTTTCAGCGATCGCCGCTTTATTGGCGTCGATGTCTTGACGGTTAGCTTCTAAAGCGTCAGCTGCTGCTTTACCGGCTAATGCGAGATCACCGATGTATTTTTTATTGGCATCAATATCTTTGCGGTTGGCTTCTAAAGCCTCAGTTGCTTTCAGACCTGCTTGTGCCAAGTCAACGATGTCTTTATCGTGACGAGTGATAGCTGCGTTAGTTGCATCGCTCAGGGCAGTTACTTCATCACCGATGTCGTTAACTTTTTTGCCCATGTCGGCAGTGTATTTTGCCAATTCTTCGAAGTCAGCTTTATCGGCTTTAGTTTCAATTGCCGCTTTATTGGCATCAATTTCTTTACGATTGTCTTCTACAGCCTCTGCAGCAAGCTGCAAGCCCTTCGCCAAGTCAACGATGCCTTGTTTATTGGCATCAATATCTTTGCGGTTGGCTTCTAAAGCCTCAGTTGCTTTCAGACCTGCTTGTGCCAAGTCAACGATGTCTTTATCGTGACGAGTGATAGCTGCGTTAGTTGCATCGCTCAGGGCAGTTACTTCATCACCGATGTCGTTAACTTTTTTGCCCATGTCGGCAGTGTATTTTGCCAATTCTTCGAAGTCAGCTTTATCGGCTTTAGTTTCGATTGCTGCTTTGTTGGCATCAATATCTTGGCGGTTAATTTCTAAAGCTTCCATCGCAGCTTTACCTGCCGAGGCAAGATCACCGATGTCTTTATCCAAGCTGGCGATCGCATTGTTGAAGCCGTCGTTAGCTTCTTTTTGCTCTTTAAGTTTGGCAGTATTTTCAGCGATTGCTGCTTTATTGGCGTCGATGTCTTGACGGTTAGCTTCTAAAGCGTCAGCTGCTGCTTTACCGGCTAATGCGAGATCACCGATGTATTTTTTATTGGCATCAATATCTTTACGGTTAACTTCTAAAGCTTCCATCGCAGCTTTACCTGCCGAGGCAAGATCACCGATGTCTTTATCCAAGCTGGCGATCGCATTGTTGAAGCCGTCGTTAGCTTCCTCTTGTTCTTTCAAAGAAGCAGTATTTTCAGCGATTGCCGCTTTATTAGCATCAATATCTTTACGATTGTCTTCTACAGCCTCTGCAGCAAGCTGCAAGCCCTTCGCCAAGTCAACGATGCCTTGTTTATTGGCATCAATATCTTTACGGTTGGCGTCCAAAGCTTCAGTCAGACCTGCTACGCCTTTGCTTGCCTGGTCGGCTTTTTCGGTAACTGCATCAATTTTAGAAGCGGCATCCACTGCTTTATCGGCGGCATCTTTGGCTTCTTTTACTTTGCTGTCAACGTTGGCAGAAAGTTCGGTTACTTTGTCTTCGGCGGCTTTGGCGGAGGCTTTGGCATCTGCTGTGTCTTGTGCCAGGCTGTCCACACGGGTGTTTACTGCGGTTACTTCTTCGCCGATTTCGTCAAATTGGTCGGAAATGTCTTTACCCATATCGGCGACTGATTTATTCAGATCATTCACACCCGTGGCAACTTCAACAATATGCTTCCTATTGTCGGTAATGGCAGTTTTCAGTTTTTCGATGGTTTCGTCTTGTTCATTCAAAGCTGCGAAAGTGTCGTCCAACAGATCATTCACGCGGGCATTGACATCATCCACGCGGGCATCGACAGCGGTAAGGCGGCCTGCCAAACCCACACCTTTCAGGCTGTCGGCTTCGATATCTTCATTGGTGGCTTCGCGGACGGTTTTGTTACCATCGGCATCAGTTGCGATGAAATTTGAACCGGAAGCAAAACCATTAATGGTTTGTTCCAATTCCATGGTTTTCAAAAGCAGGGCATCGTTATCTTTTTTGAAAGTCAGTTTGCCGGTGTCTTTATCAAATGTTGTACCTTTGCCAAAAACGGTATGAAAGGCTGCGATACCTTGGTAATTCTTAGGAAACACATTCCCCAAATCTTCCCCGGCCGCTCCCGCTGTGCCACTTGCTACGGCTGCCGTAACAGCCAGGCTCAATACTTTTACATTGAATTGTTTCATGTTTTTTTACCTTTGTATGGTGGGTGTAAGGACGTTGATGCTTTTCCGGCGGCTCCCCGTAAACTGTAAAAGGATTATGCCGTTTCGGGCCGGAACTTAATAATCGCCAAGAAAAGTTTCAATGCATATTGTAAAAGTACGAAATTAAAAATCAAGGCTTTTGTCATTTTTTATAGGGGGAACAGGGGCGCATAGGCCGGCATTCTTCAATTTTTTTGAAATGTATTTTGATGCAATAAATGGCAACAGAATAATAAGCATATGAAATATATGATATTTTAATTTGATTTTTGGGTTTTTTTGATGGGTATTACCTTGTTTGGTAGAAAATATTTTAAATTTCTATTTTTATCAATTTGTGGGGAAAAAGCGACGAACGGTATTTTAATTTGATTATTCGGATGCATTTGGCATTTTGCTACTACAAGTAAATGTTTTAATTTTTGTAAAGAATTCTCTTGCGTATGAGGATGATGTACTTGTTGTCGGCAAGGCTCTGGTATTCTGGCATAAGGCTTAAATAGGTTTCAGACGACCCTTTTGCTTTTTATTTATAGGAGTCTGCATAGTGATGGCGATATAGCTTGGAAAACTGGGGCTTTATGGATAACGAAAGCTGCGATTTGCTATAAAATTCCTTTTCTATATTCAGATACGGATAAGCTATGGAAACCGCCCTGCTCCTTGCCGGCAAAATCACCGAGCTGACCCTGATTGTCCTGATGGGCATGGCGTTGGTGAAGTTTAAGCTCCTGAATTCCGAACACAGCCGCACGCTCTCCGTCATCGCACTCTATCTCATCAGCCCGTCGGTGATGATTCACGCCTTCCAAATCGAGAACACGCCCGACATTATTGACGGACTGAAACTCTCAGTTGCCTTGGCAGTCGTGTTCCACATCCTGCTGATCGCGCTGGGCAGGCTTTTCAAAACCCTGTTCAAGCTCGACACGCTCGAACACGCCGCCACGGTTTATACCAATTCCGGCAACCTCATCATCCCGCTGGTGATGTCGATTTTCGGACCGCAATGGGTGATTTACACCAGCGGCTTCATCATCGTCCAAATGTTCCTTTTCTGGACACACTTGCGCCTGCTGCTTTGCGGGCGCGGCAATCTGGCGTGGAAAACCGTACTGACCAACATCAACATCCTTTCCATCTTTATCGGCGTGTTCATGTTTGCCTTTCAAATCAAACTGCCGCACATCATCGACAACACGCTCGCCACCGTCGGCAGCATGATAGGTCCGGTCGCCATGCTCGTTGCCGGAATGTTGATTGCCTCGCTGCCGCTCAAAGAAATCGTCCTCTCCAAACGGATTTACCTCGTCGCCTTCCTGCGCCTGATACTTATCCCGCTGATTCTGTTGGTGTTTGTTAAAGTTTCAGGCATAGCCCGCTTGGGCGGACACAGCGATACCGTCGTCCTTATCAGCTTCCTCGCCACCGTCAGCCCCGCCGCGTCCACCGTTACCCAAATGGCGATGGTTTATGGTCAAAACGCCCGTAAAGCCAGCGCGATTTACGGCATCACGACGCTGCTGTGCGTCATCACCATGCCGCTGATGATTGCGTTGTATCAAGCGATGGTTTAAAAGGGGAGGGCAAGGCAAGGTCGTCTGAAAGCCTGAATTCAGG
>NZ_KV789500.1:3972-7381 GCF_001807625.1 Neisseria sp. HMSC03D10 | reverse complement strand
ACGCCGTACCGGTTTAAAGTTAATCCACTATACTCAAGCGCGCAGCGAGCTTGTCCTACAAACATGCTATATTGCCGTTTTTGCTTTTTCCGTTTTCAGACGACCTATGAATGTCCCGCTCCTCCTAACCGCCGCGCTTTCCTTTTTGTCCGGCGCGCTCATCACTTGGCTGCTCGCCCGCAACAGGGCGCAGACGCAGCAGTTTGCCCTGATGCAATCGCTTGCCGAGTGCCGCCAGCATCTTGAATTTGCCGAACAAAATCAGGCGCAAACCGCCGCCGAGCTTGCCGAGGCGCGCTATCATGTCCAAGATTTGCAAGGCGAGTTGCAGGAATTGGGCAACCGCTTCGCCGCCGCCGAACGCCAAATCGGCTATCTTCAAGAGCGAGAACAGGAAGCAGGTCGTCTGAAACAAGATTACGCCGAACTTCAGGAAAACGCGCACAACCTGCACGTCCGCAACGAACGCCTCCACATCCAACTCGAACAGGAACGCCTCGCCGCCGACGAAAAGCTCAAGCTCCTGGCCGAAGCCCGCCAAAGCTTGGGCGACCAGTTTCAAAACCTCGCCAACACCATTTTGGAAGAGAAAAGCCGCCGCTTCACCGAGCAAAACCGCGACCACCTCAGCCAACTGCTGACCCCGCTCAACGAACGCATCCACGGCTTCAGCGAGCTGGTTCAGCAAACCTACGAAAAAGAAGCGCGCGAACGGCTGACCCTCGAAAACGAACTCAAACGCCTGCAAACCCTCAACACCCAACTGCACAGCGACGCCAAAGCCCTCACCGACGCGCTCACCGGCACGCAAAACAAAACCCAAGGCAACTGGGGCGAGATGATTTTAGAAAGCGTTTTGGAACATTCCGGCCTGCAAAAAGGACGCGAATACACTGTCCAAGCCGCCGCCGTCCGCCAAGAAGAAGACGGCGCGCGCCGCCTCCAGCCCGACGTCCTCGTCAATCTGCCCGAAGGCAAACAAATCGTCATCGACTCCAAAGTCTCGCTGACCGCCTACGTCCGCTACACCCAAGCCGCCGACGCCGCAACCGCCGAACGCGAACTCGCCGCCCACGTCGCCAGCATCCGCGCCCACATCCGCAGCCTGTCGCAAAAAGACTATACCGACATCGAAGGCGTGCGCACGCTGGACTTCGTGTTTATGTTCATCCCCGTCGAACCCGCCTACCTGCTCGCCCTGCAACACGATGCCGCCCTGTTCCAAGAATGTTTCGACAAACGCATCATGCCGGTCGGCCCGAGTACGCTGCTCGCCACCCTGCGCACCGTTGCCCACATCTGGCGCAACGAACAGCAAAACCAAAACGCCCTCGCCATCGCGGCAGAAGGCGGCAGGCTTTACGACAAATTCACCGGCTTCGTCCAAACGCTCGAAAGCGTCGGCAAGAACATCGACCAAGCGCAAAGCCAGTTCCAACAAGCCTACAAACAGCTCTCGCAAGGACGCGGCAACCTCGTCAGCCGCGCCGAAAAACTGCGCGCGCTGGGCGTCAAAACCACCAAACGCCTGCAACGCGATTTGGTGGAAAACGCCCAAGAATCTGCTTTGCAGGATAAGGGTTTGCCGGAAGGGGAAGAAGATTGACGGTTTCTTCGTCGTCGGGTTTCAGACGACGGACCAAAGACAAAAAGGGCGCATGATGCGTCCTTTTTATTTTTAACTGATTCACTTTGCTTTTAAACGACACCGGCCCTCAACCGCCCCTCCCGCCCACGCCTGCGCGGGGCAGGAATAAGAGCCGATAAATAAGCGGTATCACTGTAAACAGGTTGGCGAAACGGAGAAAACAACGCTGCGGCAAACAGATCGTCTGAAAAAGGTTCGGACAAGCTCTGCTTTATTTATTTCAGCAAAACCGGCTTCTTTCAGTTTCAGACGACCTCAAAGGCGGCATACATCCGCCCGACTGCCACGAAGCCCGGACTGTGCGGTATAATCATGAACATTCTTATAGTGAAATTAATCAAAAACGGACACAAAGCATTTATCCCGCCCACTATCTGACCGTACATTCAAACAGGAATGACCCGCGCCGTCCTTCCCGCAAAAAGGAACGGCGGCAATTTGAATATCCTGTTTTCATGTGTCCGCCCTAATTTCAAACTCTACACAGGAAACCGCCATGTTAGTCTGCAACCCTTACGAAGTCGTGATTCACGGCACAACCAACAAAGGCAAGATTTTCCGTCCCAGCGACTGGGCAGAACGCCTGTGCGGCATATTGTCCTCATTCACCAAAGACAACCGGCTGTCCTACTCCAACTGGGTGCGCCCCATGCTGGTGGACAACGTCCGCTGCGTCGCCGTCGATAAGAAACTCGAAGAAGACAATCCGCAGATGTTCCGTTTCCTGATGGATTTTGCCGCCGACAACGACTTGCGCATCATCGACTGCAAAGAGCTTTTGAAAGAACAGGAGGCCAAAGCGCAAGGAGAACCTGCCGAACGCGTCCCGCTGGCGCAAGCCATCGAAGAAAAACACGCCGCCGAAAAAGCACCGGTCCAAGCCGCCGCTGCCGACTACGTTTTGCGCGAAATACCGCCCGAAGACACATCCGCCGCCTTCGCCGCCCTCAGCGTCCTGCGTTCTTCATTGACCGACATCAGCAAGTTCACCGAACAAATCAACACCGTCCAACGCCCCGCCGGCTACCGCCTCTTGGGTATTTTCGAAGAAGGCAAACACAACGCCGTCGCCGTCTGCGGCTTCCGCGAAGCCTGCAACCTCGCCAGCGGCCGCCATATCCACATCGACGACATCGTTACCCTGCCGCAAAGCCGCCGCAAGGGCTACGCTTCCCGCCTGCTGGAAGAAGTCCGCAAAATCGGCGCGGAAACGGGCGTGGCCAAAATCCACCTTAACGTCCACGTCAATCACGACCGAGCCGATGCGCACCGCCTGTATTTCAAAAACGGCTTCGAAATCTGCGCCTACCATTTCCGCTGCGATCCTAAATAACCCAAAAGGTCGTCTGAAACCAAATATGGTTTCAGACGACCTCTTTCCCTCCCGAGAAAGGAACCCCATGAAAACCGTCCTCAGCCTCACCGCCCTCTTCTTCCTTGCCGCCTGTACTGCTGCAACGGGAACAGGCGGCAACTCGCAAGTCTACGGCGAAATCAAAACCGGCATCGAAAGCAGCCGTACCCGATAACCCGCCATAACAGTGAACCCGCGATAACCCAAAAGTCGTCTGAAAACATCATTCGGATTTTCAGACGACCTTTGTTTCGGCAAAACCCAAATCAGATTGGCAAACCCGCTCTCGGCAAAACATCTGCCGAATTATCGTTCCCGCTTCTCCTTCGCGGTGTCTTCCCGCCGTTTTTTCCCGTAAAATAATGCCTTTAACTCCCGATATAGTGGATTAACAAAAATCAGGACAA
>NZ_KV789500.1:1854-3952 GCF_001807625.1 Neisseria sp. HMSC03D10 | reverse complement strand
CGTACTGGTTTAAAGTTAATCCACTATACTTGTTTTCAGACGACCCGTCCCCATCGTAGAGGTCGTCTGAAATCCACTCTATCTCAATCAAAACAATACAATGATTCAAAAAATATTCTCATGGTTCGAATCCCGAATCGACCCCTATCCCGAAGCCGCCCCGAAAACGCCTGAAAAAGGGCTGTGGCGGTTTGTCTGGAGCAATATCGAAGGCTTGCGCAAATGGATTGCCGTCTTGGCGGTGTTTACCGCCGGCATCGGCATTATGGAAGCCCTGCTGTTTCAATTTATGGGCAAAGTCGTGGACTGGCTCGGCAAATACACGCCCGCGACCCTGTTTGACGAAAAAGGCTGGGCGTTGGCGGCGATGGCGGGGATGATGGTGTTTTTCGCCCTTTGGACCTTCCTCGCGTCCAACGTCCGCCTGCAAACCCTGCAAGGCGTGTTCCCGATGCGCCTGCGCTGGAATTTCCACCGTCTGATGCTGGGGCAAAGCCTCGGTTTCTATCAGGACGAATTTGCCGGCCGCGTGTCCGCCAAAGTCATGCAGACCGCGCTGGCGTTGCGCGATGTGGTGATGACGGTTGCCGACATGGTTGTGTATGTGCTGGTGTATTTCATTACTTCCGGCGTGATTCTGATTTCGTTCGACGGCTGGCTGCTGCTGCCCTTTATCGGTTGGATTATCGGCTTCGCCTTGGTGATGCGCTTCCTAATTCCCAAGCTCGGCAAAACCGCCGCGCGTCAGGCGGATGCGCGTTCACTGATGACCGGCCGCATTACCGATGCCTATTCCAACATCACCACCGTCAAACTCTTCTCCCACGGCGCGCGCGAAGCGGCCTACGCCAAGCAGTCGATGGAAGAATTTATGGTTACGGTACACGCCCAAATGCGTTTGGCGACGCTTCTGCACACATGCAGCTTCATCGTCAACAGCTCGCTGACCGCCGGCACGACCGCGCTGGGCATCTGGCTTTGGTATCACGGACAAGTCGGCGTCGGCGCAGTTGCCACCGCCACCGCCATGGCGTTGCGCGTCAACGGTTTGTCGCAATACATCATGTGGGAATCCGCCCGATTGTTTGAAAACATCGGCACCGTCGGCGACGGCATGGTAACCCTGTCCAAGCCGCACACCATCCTCGACAAGCCGAACGCCCTGCCGCTGAAAGTGTCGCAAGGCGAAATCAAGTTCGAACACGTCGATTTCTCCTACGAAGCAGGCAAACCGCTGCTCAACGGCTTCAACCTCACCATCCGCCCGGGCGAAAAAGTCGGCTTGATCGGACGCAGCGGCGCGGGCAAATCCACCATCGTCAACCTGCTTTTGCGCTTCTACGAACCGCAAAGCGGCACGATTTCGATTGACGGGCAAAACGTCGACAGCGTAACCCAAGAAAGCCTGCGCGCCCAAATCGGTCTGGTCACGCAAGACACCTCGCTGCTGCACCGTTCCGTGCGCGACAACATCGTTTACGGCCGCCCCGACGCCACCGACGCCGAAATGATTTCCGCCGCCGAACGCGCCGAAGCCGCCGATTTCATCCCCAACCTTTCCGATGCCAAAGGGCGGCGCGGTTATGATGCCCACGTTGGCGAACGCGGCGTGAAACTCTCCGGCGGCCAACGCCAGCGCATCGCCATCGCCCGCGTCATGCTCAAAGACGCGCCGATTCTGCTGCTCGACGAAGCCACCAGCGCGCTCGACTCCGAAGTCGAAGCCGCCATCCAAGAAAGCCTGGACAAAATGATGGACGGCAAAACCGTCATCGCCATCGCCCACCGCCTCTCCACCATTGCCGCGATGGACAGGCTCATCGTCTTGGACAAAGGCCGCATCATCGAAGAAGGCAGCCACACCGAACTCCTCGAAAAACAAGGTCTGTACGCCAAACTTTGGGCACACCAAAGCGGCGGTTTCTTGAGCGAACACGTCGATTGGGAACATAATTGAACGTTTGCAGTAAGACAAAAGGTCGTCTGAAAATCCAGTTTTGAGTTTCAGACGACCCCAGTTCAAAATCATCTCGACAGGGCGCAAGATTGCGCCCTTCTTTTTTGGGTATATAGTGGATTAACTTTAAATCAGGACAAG
>NZ_KV789500.1:0-1834 GCF_001807625.1 Neisseria sp. HMSC03D10 | reverse complement strand
GTTCTCTTTGAGCTAAGGCGAGGCAACGCTGTACTGGTTTAAAGTTAATCCACTATAAATTACGAATCTGACCGCAGGATGGAAGGGTCGTCTGAAACCGAAAATCAGGTTTCAGACGACCCTTAATTTTCGGCGGCCAAACAATCAAACCGCCGTAACCTTCCCGTCAAAGGGTGTTTCATTCCGCGTACTTGCACTATACTGCCCCTGAAGAATACCGTCCGAAAGGAAAAACAATGAAATACGCTCCTGCCTTCCTCGCCCTTATCCTGCCCCTGTCCGTACAGGCAGCGGTCAACATCCAACGCTGGACCACCCCGCAAGGAGTGCAGGTGCTCTTGGCCGAGCGGCATGAAAACCCGATTATCGACATGGCAGTCAGCTTCCGAGGTGCAGGCAACGCGTCCGATCCCGACGGCAAAAGCGAAACCGCCGCTTTCACCGCCGCCCTGTTGACCAGCGGCACAAAAGAAATGGACGAAGAAACCTTCAACGCCCAAACCAACGGATTGGCAGTTGAAATCGGCAGCGGTACGGACAACGAAACCGCCACCGCCACCCTGCGCAGCCTGAGCCGTCCGGACACACTCAAAAAAGCCGTTTCCCTATTCAACGGCGCGTTGACCCGCCCGCGTTTCGACGAAGCTGTGTTCCGCCGCAACCAAACGCAAGCCGCCACCTTCCTGCAACAACAGGAAACCAAACCCGACTTCACCGCCGCCCGAACATTGGCGCGCCTCTCCTATCCCGACCACCCTTACGGAAAAGGCGCATACACCACTGTACAAAGCATAAACAGCATCACGCTTGACGACATCCGCGCGTTTTACCGCACCCGCTACGGCAAAAACAATGCCGTCGTCGCCATCGTCGGCGATATAGACCGCAAAGGTGCCGACCGCCTCGTGCAAGACGCATTGTCCGGCCTGCCCGACCGTGCTGCCGCATCGGCCGACGTTCCGCCCGTCAAAAAACATCCTGCACAACGCCGCGACATCCCCTTTGCCGGCGAACAGGCACAAATCATGCTCGGAATGCCGCTGATTACCCGCAACGACCCCGACTACTACGCACTTGTTGCCGGCAACTACGTCCTCGGCGGCGGCGGATTCGACAGCCGCCTGATGGAAGTTTTGCGCAATCAGAGGGGCGACACCTACGGCGTGTACAGCAACCTTACTCCGGAACGTCAGGCAGGCATGTTCACCATCGCTTATTCTTCGCGCAAACCCGCCGCCCGCGCCTCGCTTGCCGCCGCACAGGAAGTCATCAGGCAGTTCATCGCCGAAGGTCCGACCGAAGAAGAAATGGCTCAGGCAAAAGCCAACATCACGGGCAGCTTCCCCCTGCGTTTCGATTCCAACGCCAAACTGCTCGGTTACCTGAACCTCATCGGCGTCTATAACCTGCCCGACGACTACCTTGAAGCCTACCCCAAAGCCGTCGCCAAACTGACCGCCGCCGACGTCAAAGCCGCCTGGCAAAAACGCGTCCGCCCCGAAGACCTGAATATCGTCGTGGTCGGTGCGCAGTAAAGTTCAGGCTGAATAAACGCAAACGTCGTCTGAAAACCGGTTTTAGGTTTCAGACGACGTTTTTTATGCTCGAAACGGCTTTCTTCTTCCAAACGCTTGTTATAGCGGATTCAAACGACAAGTCCCCATGCCGGCATTTACCCGCGCAGTCGGGAGTCCAGAAGGTTGAAATAATGGTGATTTCTAAACATTCCCTCAAACGAAGGGGTCGGATTCCCGCTGAACTATCCCAAAATCTTGGATACCCGATAAAAGCCTATTCAGGCACTCTGTGCAAGCTGGGTTCTGTACGCGACAGG
>NZ_KV789499.1:0-20446 GCF_001807625.1 Neisseria sp. HMSC03D10 | reverse complement strand
TGCCCGACGGGGTGAAAAATACAGTTGCTACTTATTTCTCTTTCGGATTTGCGTTACCATGCAAAACCCTTTTCATCACTTTAAATCCTCATGCCGATCCGTTGCGGAGCAAATCCATGAATATCCGTTCCGACTCTTATGCAGCACCATTCCTCATCTTCGGCTGCGTCTTATTCGGGCTGGGCAGCCTGATCGTCAGATTCGTCCCCGTAGGCCCGTATGCGGTTGCATTTTGGCGGCTGCTGATTGCGACGGGTGTATTTTGGCTGCTCTCCCGTTTTTTCAGGCAAAAGCTGCCCAAAAGCAGAAGGGCGGTCAAATATGCCATGTTATCCGGCATATTTCTGGCGTTTGATTTGTCATTGTGGCATGAGAGCGTATATGCGGTAGGCCCCGGGATTTCCACATTGCTCAACAGCTTGCAGATATTTTTTCTGTCCGCCATCGGATTTTTCTTTTTTCAAGAACGCTTGAACAGCCTGCAAGTTTTGAGCCTGATATTGGCAGTTGGCGGGATTGTCCTAATCGGCAGTCCCGAGTTCAATCACAATGCCCACGCCTTATGGGGCTTTGTCAGCGGAATTGCGTCGGGCGGGCTTTTGGCATTGTCTATGGTATTCGTCCGCAAAACGCATGAAGTCGAAAGGGTGGCGCTTTTTCCGATGATGATGGTTTTGAGTTTCGGCGGCGCGTTGTCCCTGATTGTTCCCGCGCTGATTTTCGACAGCAACGCCCTATACCCGACGCAATGGCGCGATATAGGCTTGGTCTTGATATACGGCGTGGCCATGCAATGTTTGGCATGGGGTATGATTGCCTATGCAATTCCGCTGCTGTCCCTGTCTTTAACCGGTTTGCTGCTGCTTTCCGAACCCGTTGCCGCTTTACTGATTGATTATTTTTGGTTGGACAAGCCGATCAACACTTTACAGTGGTTTGGTGTTGTTTTGACTTTGTCGGCGATTTATCTTGGTTCTTTAAAACCGAAAAACACAAATTAAGCCGTATTGGGAAATAAAAGGTCGTCTGAAAACCGTTTTCAGACGACCTTTTATTTCAATATTATTGATAGGTGTAATGCCGAAAAAGATTTGCGTTTCTATATATAAACGGATGTCGGAACAATCGTGCCTTTACTTCCATTTTCTTTAATAGCATAATGAATAAAAATTATTATCAGAATATAGATGGTAAAACAGAGTTGCGGATCTAGATAGGCTGTGGTGTGTCCATTCCTATGTTTGGCGCAGCTCAAACCCATCTTAGAGGGATTCTGTTAAACAGCCGGGCTGAAGTCCGCGCTACCTAACCAGGAGATTGGAAAATGGAACTGAAAAGACGTGATTTCTTAAAAATGACCGCCGCGCTGGCGGCGGCAGGCGTTTCGCCTTCGCTGTTGGCGGTGGGGAAAGAGCAGTTTACCGTGTACGGTGCGCCGGCGATGCCCAGCGTAACCATTGCCGTAGCGGCGTTGCAGGGCAAGCTGGCGAAGCAGGCGAACGTGTCGCTCAAGGTTTGGCGCTCGCCCGACCAGCTTCGCGCGGGCGTGGCGAGCGGGCAATTTAAAGTGATGATGAGTCCGAGCAATGTCGGCGTAAACCTGCGCAACCAAGGGCAGAAAGTCGGCATGGTGAATATTTTGACCAACGGCATCACGCAGTTGGTTTGCAAAGGCAGCGCGATTGCCTCGCCGCAGGATTTGGTCGGCAAAAAAATCCTCGTGCCGTTTAAAAACGACATGCCCGACATCGTGCTGCAAGCCTTGTTGAAAAAACTGAAAATCGACGCGCACAAAGTCGGCATCACTTACACCGCTACGCCGCCGGAAGCAGTCGGCCTATTTTTGAGCAAGGACTACCACGCCGCCATCCTGCCCGAACCAATGGCAAGCGCGGGTATGCTCAAAGGCAAAACCATGGGCGTAAACGTCGTGCGCGGTTTTGATTTGGTGAAAGCATGGGGGCAGGCGTTTGACACCAAACCGCTGATTCCGATGGCGGGCATCATCGCCAACGAAGAATATTTCCACGCACACAAAGCGCAGTTCGACATCTTCCATCAGGATTTGAAAAACGCGCTCAACTGGATACTGGTCAACCGCCAAAGCGCCGCGAAAATCGGCAAAAACTACCTCCCCGCTCCCGAACCCGCCCTAGTCATGGGCTTGGACGGTGCGCGGCTGACGGTAACCAAAGGCAGTGAAGTGAAGAACGAGATTTTGAAGTTTTACGAAATCCTGATGCAGTTCAATCCGAAACTTCTGGGCGGCAAGTTGCCGGATAACGGGTTCTTCTTGGCTTAAAGGGAAAGAGGTCGTCTGAAAAGGGGAAGTTGTATTGGGGAATCCAATATACCCTTTTCAGACGACCTATCAGATAATAGTTAGAACAGTACACAAAGAGCCGTCATTCCCGCGCAGGCGGGAATCCAGTCTCTGATATTGCAGGAATATTTTAAAATTGCAGCAACGTCAAACCTTTGGATTCCCGCCTGCGCGGGAATGACGGCGGGTGGTAGCCATTCGGGCTTGACAGGGAGGACAGTTTCTACGTTTGCTACCCAAGCTACTTTAATAATAGGATTGTTCAATGAAAAAATACAAGGTATATAGAATTATTCATTCTTCTAATGGGAAAAAATATATAGGATTAACTAAAAGAGGTCTAGTAGAACGATTAAGAGCCCATTTTAATGAATTGACTAGAAAAGCTAAATCTGGTCGGTTTGTAAATCCTTTTTCTTTACAAGCCGCAATGTATGAAGAATATGAGAAGAATAAGTCTAATTGGCGAAAGGTAAAATTTAATTTATTTCGTATTGAACTTGTCCAAGATTTTGATTCAGAACAAGAAATGATAGATTACGAATTTAATTTAATTATAAATGAAAATACATTAGTACCTAATGGATATAACTTGATGAATGGTGGACATAGCATAGGAGGTACAGGAAGAAATCAAGCCATATCAATAAACAATTTTGTAGATGGCAATGGAGTATGTAGGAGTTGGAATTTTGATTCAAAAAAAGAAATGTATCTAGAACTCAGCAAAGAATATTCAATTAAAGAATATACGCTTAGATGGAGAGTTAATAATTTTATTGAAAAAAATAGGAATAATTATTGTAATGATTTTTTGGCAGAAGAGGTAATTTCTGATGCAATTTATTATGCTATTTATGAATTTTCTGATAGTAGAAAAACAGGAGGAACAAACATTTTAAGGCAGAGAAAAAGAAGATGTAATCAAAAAATGAAATTACATGCAAAGTCATCATTCTCTAATGAAATAAAATATCCAAATGAGAATGGGGATTTTATTTTAAATTCTAGTGAGTTTTCTGAATTAAATAATATACCTAAAAGTACAGTAAGAGCAAGAAGTATGAGATTTTTAGAAAATAATGGTTTCCAATATGAAAATAATGTTGATTTAAATAGATATATTCAAAAAAGAAAAAAAGAGTTTTTAGATTTTATCCTAACGAACCATTCAAATAGTAAAAATATAAAATTTACTCAAGGAGATAATGAATATAGTGGCTCTTTAACGTCATTAGCTAAACATTTTGGATTAAATATTTCTACTGTAAAGAAAAGATATAAATCATTAGATGTAAATTTAAGATTAAAAAATGAATGTTTGTTATGGGTATTTGGGTTGTGTGAAAATCCAAGATCTATGGAAAAGAAGCATATTTGCGATACATTTAGTCAAAATAACACAATACATGAATATATATTAAGTGAGAATGTACGATTTTTTAGGCAAATTGATTTTGTAAGAGCTGTTGAACAAGTTTTAGATAAATTAGGTGTAGATTATAGTTCGGTACAGAAAAAAGTTAGTTACTACATTCCAAAAAATAACGAAATGTCTGATATGGAGAAGACTAACCATATTATTATTAAATTAGAAAAAAAGTTTAATTTAGATAATTTAAAGAAAAATATAATTGATAATTTTAACACAGGAGCAGATTAGTAACTGTAGGTTGGCTTAACCGCAGTCGCAACTCAACAAAACACCGAAATCCCAAACCAAGGCCGTCTGAAAACACTATTTGGGGAAACCAAGCCATTTTGTTGGATTGCGACGTTCCGTCTAACCCAATCAACCATTTTTCAGACGACTTATCATCCCCAAACCATCCCCATCAACCAACACCTAAACCATGATTAAAACCGACAAAATCCGCAAACCGCAGCCTGCGGTGTTTTACATCATCGACTACCTTTGGAGCGGCTTTGCCGGTTTGAGCGTGGCGATGATGGTGGTGGCGTTGTGGGCGTGGGGCAGTGCCGTGTTCGGTGAGTTTATGCTGCCTGAGCCGGTGGAGGTGTTTCAAAAGTCTTTGGATTTATTGAAACATTTTCAGGAAAACGAAATCGGGATTTCGCTGTGGCGGTCGGTGGTGGGGATTTCGGTTGCGCTGGTGGCGGGATTGGCGGCGGGGCTGGTGGCGGGCAGTTTTAAGACGGCGATGGCGTTGCTCAAGCCTGTGATTACGGTTTTGTTGGCGATGCCGCCGATTATTTGGGTGGTGATGGCTCTGTTTTGGTTCGGTTTCGGCAATCCGAGCGTGTTGTTTACCATCATTGTGTTGGTTGCGCCGCTGACGTTTGCGAGTGCGGCGGTCGGGATGGCGAGCGTGAACAAGCAGCATGAGGAGTTGTTTGACGCTTATAAATTAGGCCGTCTGAAAAAAATCCGTTATCTGTATATCCCGCATCTGACGGGCTATGTGATTTCCAGCATCGGCGTGGCGGTGGCGATGGGGGTGAAGGTGGTGATTATGGCGGAACTCTTGGGCGCGAGCGAAGGCGTCGGCGCGCGGATTGCGGACGCGAGGGCGATGCTGGAGACTTCGACGGTGATGGCTTATGTGGTGTTGGTCATCGTGTTTGTATCGCTGTTTGAATACCTGATTACCAAGCCTTTGGAAATTTTGTTTATGCCGTGGAGGAGATGATGCTCTGTCTTGAAAACGTGCGTTTTGAAATTCTCCGCGACCCCATCGTGCGCGATTTCAGTTTGAACCTGCAACATGGCGAAGTGAAGGCTTTATTCGGGCCGAGCGGCTGCGGCAAGACGACGGTTTTGCGGCTGATTGCGGGCTTGGAAACGCCGAAATCGGGCTCGATACGCAATACTTTCCGCAAAACGGGTTTTCTGTTTCAGGAAAACCGCCTGCCGGAAAACTTGACCGCGATGCAGAATATCGCTATTTTTATGGACAAACCCGATGAAGGCGAAATCGTCGCGCTGGCGGCGAAAGTCGGGCTGACTGCGGGCGATTTGAACAAATATCCGACCGAATTGTCCGGCGGCATGGCGAAACGGGTAGCATTTTTGCGCCTGCTGCTGTGTGGTTGCGACCTTGCTTTGCTGGACGAGCCGTTTGTCGGTTTGGACCGCGATTTACGCGATATTTTGGTTGCCATGCTGGTGGAAAAAATCGAGCGGCAGGGCATGGCGTGTATGCTGGTAACGCACGACCGATTCGAAGCCGCGCGCCTGAGCCATGAAATCATGCTGCTTTCCACTAAGGGCATGAACGTGCAAAACGTGATAACCCTGCCTACGCCGCTGTCCGAACGCGATTCGGCTTTTGAAGAAACCGTGGTGGCAAGAGAGTTTCAGGGGATTCATTATTATGAGTGATAAGGGGATCTGAGTGTCTGACGAACCTTGCGGTTCGTTGCCCTCTCCCTAACCCTCTCCCACGGGGAAAGGGGATTAGGTTGCTGAAAATCAGAGGGTGCAGGATTGGGAATCGAATAGCAGGTAAACCTAAAAATGTTCAGGCTCGACAGCCCAATTCCCTCTCCCCGTGGGAGATGGCTAGGGAGAGGGTAAGCAAGCCGCAGGCTTGCCTCTTTAGCGAAAGATACGAATCTGTTATCCGAACGCGATTCGGTTTTTGAAAAAGCCGTGGTGCCAAGGGGCAGGGGATTCATTATGAGGTGCTTTATGTTTTCGACTGTGATTACTGCTGCTGTTTTATATATTGCTACAGCAGTAGATTTGTTGGTAATACTATTAATATTTTTTGCTAGAGCAAATACTAGAAAAGAATATCGAGATATTTATATCGGACAATATTTAGGTTCTGTAATTTTAATATTAGTTAGTTTATTTCTAGCTTTTGTTTTGCATTATGTTCCGGAAAAATGGGTGTTGGGTTTATTAGGTTTAATACCGATTTACTTAGGTATTAAAGTTGCTATTTACGACGATTGTGAGGGCGAAAAAAGAGCTAAAAAAGAATTGGATGAAAAAGGGTTGTCAAAATTAGTCGGTATTGTTGCTTTGGTTACAGTTGCTAGTTGTGGTGCAGATAATATTGGACTTTTTGTTCCTTACTTTGTGACTTTAGATCTTGTCGACTTATTAGTTACTCTTCTTGTATTTTTAATATTGATTTTTGTTTTAGTATATACAGCACAAAGATTGGCTAATATTTCAGGTATTGGTGAAATTGTAGAGAAGTTTAGTCGTTGGATAATGGCTGTTATTTATATTGGTTTAGGATTATTTATTATTATTGAAAATAATACAATTCGAACAATAATATCAATAATATGAATGATACGGGCATTTGAGTATCTGACAAACCTTGCGGTTCGTTACCCTCTCCCTAACCCTCTCCCACGGGGCGAGGGGAACAGGTTGCTGAAAATCAGAGAGCGCAGGATTGAAAATCAGATGGCAGGTAAACCTGAAAATGCTCGGGCTCGACAGCCTAATCCCCTCTCCCCGTGGGAGAGGGCTAGGGAGAGGGTAAGCAAGCCGCAGGCTTACCTCTTTGGCAAAAGATACGGCCCTGTCCGCCCAATAAATCCATATCCGAAAGCATCTTCATGCAGAATCAAGCCAAGTCATGAATAAATTTTTCACCCACCCCATGCGGCCGTTTTTCGTCGGCGCGGCGGTGCTTGCCATACTCGGCGCGTTGGTGTTTTTCATCAGCCCCGGCGCCATCGTCCTGCACCGCCAAATCTTCTTAGAACTTATGCTGCCTGCGGCATACGGCGGTTTCCTGACTGCCGCCATGCTCGAATGGACGGGTTATAAAGGTCGTCTGAAACCTGTTTCCACCGTCTTGGCGGCGCTGTTGCTTGCCGCATCCGTCCTGCTGCCGTTTGCGCCGCAAACCGCTTCGTTTTTCGTCGCCGCCTATTGGCTGGTGTTGCTGCTGTTCTGCGCCTGGCTGATTTGGCTCGACCGCAACACCGACAATTTCGCCCTACTGATGCTGCTTGCCGCGTTCACCGTTTTTCAGACGGCCTATGCCGTCAGCGGCGATTTAAACCTGCTGCGCGCGCAAGTGCATTTGAACATGGCGGCGGTCATGTTCGTATCCGTGCGCGTCAGCGTCCTTCTGGGCGCGGAAGCCCTTAAAGAATGCCGTCTGAAAGACCCCGTATTCATCCCCAACATTGTCTATAAAAATATCGCCATTACCTTCCTGCTCCTGCACACCGCCGCCGAACTTTGGCTGCCCGCGCAAACCGCCGGTTTTACCGCGCTCGCCGTCGGCCTCATCCTGCTCGCCAAGCTGCGCGAACTGCACCATCACGAACTCCTGCGCAAACACTACGTCCGCACCTATTACCTGCTCCAACTCTTTGCCGCCGCAGGCTATCTGTGGACAGGCGCGGCGAAACTGCAAAACCTGCCCGCCTCCGCACCCCTGCACCTGATTACCCTCGGCGGTATGATGGGCGGCGTGATGATGGTGTGGCTGACCGCCGGACTGTGGCACAGCGGTTTTACCAAACTCGACTATCCCAAACTCTGCCGCATCGCCGTTCCCATCCTCTTCGCCGCAGCCGTCTCGCGCGCTGTTTTAATGAACGTGAATCCGATATTCTTCATCACTGTCCCCGCGATTCTGACCGCCGCCGTGTTCGTGCTTTATCTGTTGACGTTCGTACCGATCTTTCGGGCGAATGCGTTTACGGATGATCCTGAGTGAGCGTTTTCGTTTCATCCTGTCAGTCAATAGCAAATCCTGTATCGCCTTAAGTCAAAAGGTCGTCTGAAAATCTCCAATATGGGTTTTCAGACGACCTTTGCTTAAATCAGGGTTTAAATCAGACCTTGCAGTTTCGGGTTGCCTTCTTTGGGAATAGGGCGCGTGTTGCCTTCGCTGTCGATGGCGACGTAGGTGAAGACGGCTTCGGTAACGAGTTGGCGGTCTTCGGTCAGGTGGTCGTTCATCAGCGTTTTCACCCAAACTTCGATTTTCAGTTGCAGCGAAGTATTGCCCACGCGCACGCAGCGTCCGTAGCAGCAAACGACGTTGCCTACTTTAACGGGGCGGATGAAGTTCATTTCCTGAACGGCGACGGTAACGATGCGGCCTTGCGCGATTTCCGCCGCCAAAATGCCGCCGCCCAAATCCATTTGTGACATAATCCAGCCGCCGAAAATATCTTGGTTGGGATTGGTGTCTTGCGGCATGGCGACGGTGCGCAGCAAAAGCTCGCCTTGAGGGTGGGAGCGGTGTTCGTTTTTTTGAGTCATGAGAATATCCTTTTGAGCGGTGCGGATTGGGGTGGATTTGAATGTTGGCGGATTGGGTCTTACAAAGGTCGTCTGAAAGAGGATAGGGCTTTTCAGACGACCTTTTATACCTGTTCCAACCAAATCAGGCTGACCATGCGGCCGGTTTGTCCGTCGCGGCGATAAGAGAAGAAAGTGTCGCGTTCCAAGACGGTGCAGTGTGTACCGCCGTAAATCATATCCACCCCTTCGCGGCGCAGAACCAAACGCGCCAGCGCGTAGATGTCAGCAAGATACTTACCGCCGCCGATGTCTTCGAATGCGTCCGCCGCTTCGGGCATGGGCGCACAAAATGCGTCGAATACGTCTTGTCCGACTTCGAACGCGTCCGCGCCGATGGCAGGACCGAGATATGCCATGATTTCGACAGGTGCAACATTCATCGCGGCAATGGTGTTTTGTAATACGCCGCCCGCTAAACCGCGCCAGCCCGCGTGTGCGGCAGCAACGACCGTACCGGCTTTATCGCAGAACAAGACAGGCAGGCAGTCGGCAGTCATCGCGGCGCAGGCGGCTTTGCCTGTGTTGTCCACCGAAGCGTCTGCGTCGGGCGTGTTGCCCAATGCGTCGGCAGCGTTGACGACGATGGTGCTGTGGATTTGATTGAGGTAGGCGACGGGCAGCCCGACCTGTTCCTGCAAAATTTCACGGTTGCGGCGCACGGCATCAGGATCATCGCCGACGTGCGAACCGAGATTCAAACTTTGATACACGCCTTGGCTGACACCGCCGTTGCGGGTGGTAATCAGGGTTTTAACGTTGGCAGGCGCAGGCCAGTCGGCTGTCAGGAAATTTTTGCCTTGCGGGGCGAGGTTTAAGGTTTCTGTGATGGTTTTCATGGGGTGTCGGAATAGGTGCGTAGCGGTAAGGGTTTATTAACTGCCCTTAGGGTAAATGGATGTTTGGTTTTTCGTCATTCCCGCGCAGGCGGGAATCCAGAGATTCGGGATTGCTGTAAATTTTTAATTGTCGCTGAGAAATCAGAGGTTCGGATTCTTGCCGGTGCAGCATGAATGATGCCGTTGGATAAACCTTATCTAAACTTTATATGAAGTTCGTTTTCAGACGACCCTTGAGTAACAGGTCGTCTGAAAACACCTGCTTAATCCCTCACATAAACCACTTCGACATCGTAATCGTCTTCGTTCCAATCATCGTCGTCATCTGTGCCGAGTTTGTCCTGCCACTCTTCTTCGTTGCTCAAAGACGAATCCAAGCCTGCTTCGAGGCGCAGGACGGAGAGCAGGTGGTAAATATCGTCGGGAATCGGGGCTTCAAAAGAGACGGTTTCGCCGGTTTTCGGATGGACGAAACTTAAGCGGTAGGCGTGCAAAGCCTGACGCGCGCCCAGACTTTTGACGGCTTCTTTCACCGGTTCGCTGCACGGATGGCGCAGGTTGCCGTAAACGGGGTCGGCGGCAAGCGGGTGGTTGGCTTCGCGCATATGGACGCGGATTTGGTGCGTCCTGCCGGTTTCGAGCGAGCATTCGATGTAGCTGTGGGCAAGATAGCGTTCCAACACTTTGACGTGGGTAACGGCAGGTTTGCCGCCGAATTTGACGACCGCCATTTTCAGACGGTTGTGCGGATCGCGTCCGATTTGGGTTTCGATTTTGCCGTCAAAGGGAACGATACCGTTGGCGACGGCGCGGTAGATGCGTTTGACCGTGCGCTCTTGAAGCTGTTGCACGAGGGAATTTTGTGCGGGCAGGGTTTTGGCGACCACCATCAGGCCGCTGGTTTCCTTGTCTAGCCTGTGGACGATGCCCGCGCGCGGAATCTGGCTCAATTCGGGACAATGCGCCAGCAGGCCGTTGAGCAGCGTCCCCGTCCAGTTGCCTGCGGCGGGGTGGACGACCAGTCCGGCGGGTTTGTTGACGACGATGACGGTATCGTCTTCGTACACAATATCCAAATCCATCGCTTCGGGTTTGAACGCGAGATTCTCTTCGCTCGGACGTACCGTTACGCTGATGGATTCCCCGCCTATCATTTTGTCTTTGGGTTGGGCGGGCTTATCGTTTACAATGACCGCGCCTTCTTTAATCCACGATGTCAGGCGGCTGCGCGAATAATCAGGCATGAGCTTTGCCAACACCGCATCCAGCCGCCCGCCCGCAAGCTCCAGCGGAACAGTCAAATTAACACAACTTTCTGCTTCGGGGGCTGACGTAAAGTCTAAATCGTCGCTATAATCGGCTTCATTATCAAAGGAAGTATTCTGCATGAAAAAAATTCTTTTAGTAGTTTCGTTAAGTCTGGCACTGGGTGCCTGTGCAAGCAATAAAGGTACGGTCGATAAAGACGCGCAAATCACACAAGATTGGAACGTGGAAAAACTCTATGCCGAAGCGCATGACGAGTTGAACAGCAGCAATTATACGCGAGCCATCAAGTTATACGAAATTTTAGAATCCCGCTTCCCCAACGGCCGCTACGCGCAACAGGCGCAACTGGACACCGCATACGCCTATTACAAAGACGACGAGCCTGAAAAAGCCCTCGCCGCCATCGACCGCTTCCAGCGCCATCACCCGCAACATCCGAATATGGATTACGCGCTTTACCTCAAAGGCTTGGTTTTGTTCAACGAAGACCAATCCTTCCTCAACAAACTCGCCTCCCAAGACTGGTCCGACCGCGACCCTAAAGCCAACCGCAGCGCATACCAAGCATTTGCCGAATTGGTACAACGCTATCCGGAGAGCAAATACGCCGCCGACGCCACCGAGCGCATGGCAAAACTGGTGGACGCATTGGGCGGTAACGAAATCTCCGTTGCCCGCTACTACATGAAACGCGGCGCCTACCTCGCCGCAGTCAACCGCGCCCAAAAAATCGTCGAGCGTTACCAAAATACCCGCTACGTCGAAGAATCGCTCGCCATGATGGAGCTGGCTTACAAAAAACTGGACAAACCCCAACTCGCCGCCGACACCCGCCGCGTTTTGGAAACCAACTTCCCGCAAAGCCCGTTCCTGCAACACCAATGGCAACCGAACGATATGCCTTGGTGGCGCTACTGGCGTTAAGCACATCAAATTCAGGACAGTTGATACGGATTGGTATCGGTTGTCCGAAAGATGAAAGGTCGTCTGAAACCATAAAAGGGTTTCAGACGACCTTTTATTTTGCCTTCCTATCAAGCAAGGAACAGGCGGTATGCGGCGTTTTGGGTTTCGTCCTGATAGCTGTAACCAAGGCTTTCGAGGAAGTTTTCGAAGGCTTGATTGTCGCCGGGCGGGACGTCGATGCCGACGAGGATGCGGCCGTAGTCGGCGCCGTGGTTACGGTAGTGGAAGAGGGTAATATTCCAGCCGCCCTGCATGTGGTTGAGGAAGCGGGCGAGTGCGCCGGGGCGTTCGGGGAACTCGAAGCTGATTAAGCGTTCGTGGGCGACTTTTGTTGTGCGTCCGCCGACCATGTAGCGGATGTGGATTTTGGAGATTTCGTCGTCGGTCAGGTCGACATTGGGCAGCCCGGCTTCGGTCAGTTGGCGGCTGATGACGGCGAGGTCTTGGGAACCTGCGGTTTGCAGGCCAACGAAGATATGGGCTTTTTGGTCGTCGCCGTAGCGGTAGTTGAACTCGGTGATGTTGCGGCTGCCGAGCAGGTTGACGAATTTGAGGAAGCTGCCGCGTTCTTCGGGGATGGTAACGGCGAAAATGCCTTCGTTGCCTTCACCCAATTCGCTGCGTTCGGAAACGTGGCGCAGGCGGTGGAAATTCATGTTGGCGCCGCTGGTTACGGCGATGAGGGTTTGGTTTTGGATGCGGTTGCGGGCGGCGTAGGTTTTCAGACCGGCGAGGGCGAGCGCGCCTGCGGGTTCGGTGATGCTGCGGGTGTCGTCGAAGATGTCTTTGATGGCGCCGCAGATAGCGTCGGTATCGACGGTGATGATGTCGTCCAAGAGATCGCGGCAGAGGCGGAAGGTTTCTTCGCCAACGACTTTGACGGCGGTACCGTCGGAGAAGAGGCCGACGTCTTTGAGGCTGACGACTTTTCCGGCTTCGACGGATTGCTTCATGCAGCAGGAGTCGTTTGTTTGCACGCCGATGACTTTGATGCTGGGGCGGACTTGTTTGACGAATGCGGCAACACCCGCAGCCAGTCCGCCGCCGCCGATGGGGACGAAGATGGCGTGGATGTCGTCGGGACGCTGGCGCACGATTTCCAGGCCGACCGTGCCTTGTCCGGCAATCACGTCGGGGTCGTCAAACGGGGCGATGTAGGTCAGTTTTTCTTTTTCTGCCAACTCCATCGCGTAATCGTAGGCATCGTTGTAGGAAACGCCTTTGAGGACGACTTCTCCGCCGCGGCTTTTGACGGCGTCGATTTTGATTTTGGGCGTGGTTTCGGGCATGACGATGACGGCGCGGCAGCCCAAACGCTGTGCTGAAAGGGCGACGCCTTGTGCGTGGTTGCCCGCGCTGGCGGCGATGACGCCGCAGGCGAGTGCTTCTTTGGGCAGCTTCGCCATTTTGTTGTACGCGCCGCGGATTTTGAAGGAAAACACGGGTTGCAGGTCTTCACGTTTGAGCAGGACGTTGTTGTTCAGACGACGTGACAGCCCGATTGCAGGTTCGAGCGGCGTTTCGACGGCAACGTCGTAAACGGAGGCGGTCAGGATGCGGATGAGGTAATCGGAATAAGAGGGGCGGTTGTTCATGGTTTTGTGTGCCGGAGGATTATTTTCGAAAGGAGTGTCCGCCGTCCGCGTCAAACTTTGCCAACAAAACGGCGGAAAGGTAAAACCATACCCTCGAGGTCGTCTGAAATCAAGAAAAATCTTAGCAAAGCGAAGTTGCGGCGGTATAATGACTGCCTTTTGTGCCAAACCGCACGACGCGGTTGTTTTTATTTCTGTTTCCGCACCACATCCCGATGAAAAAAATATTATCCGTATTGATCGCGGCAATGATGATTGCCGCCGCGCAAGCCGCGCCGCAAGCGGCTAAAAACAACGCAGCCCCTGCTGTTGCAGCTTCCGAGCCTGCGCCTGCCGCCGCATCCCAACCCGAGGCCATGATGCCCAGCATCAACAGCCCCGATGCGCCGCCTGCCATTGCCGCTGCCGCCTACATCGTTACCGATTTGCAAAGCCATCAAGTGCTTGCCTCCGGCAATATCGACACCCAAATCGACCCCGCTTCGCTGACCAAAATGATGACCGCCTACCTCGCGTTCAAAGCTTTGGAAAACGGCACATTGCGCGCTGACCAAATGCTGACCGTGTCCGATGCAGGCTGGAAAATCGAAGGCTCACGGATGTTCCTCAGTCCCAAAGTTCCCGCCAGCGTCAGCGATTTGATTAAGGGCATGATTGTCCAATCCGGCAACGATGCCGCCACCACGCTTGCCGAAGCCATGGGAGGCGGCTCGGTGGACGTGTTCGTCCAACAAATGAACGAAGAAGCCAAGCGTTTGGGCATGACCAAAACCCACTTTAAAAACCCGACCGGATTGGCTGCCGAAGGCCACGTTTCCACCGTCGGTGATTTAGCCATCCTCTCCGCCGCGCTGATACACGATTATCCGAAATACTATCCCGTATTTTCGATTAAATCCTTCAAATACAACAATGTCGAACAGCCAAACCGCAACCTCCTGCTCTACCGCGACACCAGTGTGGACGGCCTGAAGACAGGACATTCCGAAAGCGCAGGCTACAACCTTGCCGCTTCCAGCAAACGCAACGGCAGACGCATCGTTTCCATCGTTGTCGGTACCGATTCCACCGAAGCCCGCGCGTCCGAAAGCGGCAAATTGCTCAACTGGGCATTGCAGGCATTCGATACGCCCAAGCTCTACAACGGCAGCGAAATCATTTCTAAGGTCAAAGTTTATAAAGGCAGCAGCAAATCGGTGAATGTCGGCTTCCTCGAAGACGTGTACATCACGATTCCCCACGATGCCGGACAAAACATCAAACCGATTTTAGAAACCGTCCAGCCCGTTATCGCCCCGATACGCAAAGGTCAAAGCTTGGGCAAACTCAAAATCGTCAAAGACGGCAAAGTCATTACCGAGAAAAACGTCGTCGCCCTCCATTCCGTTGAAGAAGGCAACTGGTTCAGGCGGATGTGGGATGATATTGTGTTGTGGTTCAAAGGCTTGTTCGGCAGCAGTTCGAAATAAGCCGGATTGATGAAAAGGTCGTCTGAAAATGGTTTTCAGACGACCTTTCAGATAACGGATACATCATTAAAAATAAGGAAAAACCATGCAATTACAAGCATTTGATGAGGCGTCCCGCCTGCGCCTGATGCAGCTGCTCGATGCCAAATCGGAACAACACAACACCATGCGCTGCGATGAGGTACAGGCATTTATGATGGCTTTGTTGAGTGGTCCCGATGCCTTGAATCCGAACGATTGGCTGCCTGAAGTGTTGGGTGAAGAATCATTGTTTGACGCGAAAGAGCGTACCGAAATCGAGCGTTTGGTGATGGCGCTGGCGGCTGATTTGCGTATCAAGCTCGGCAGTAAAATGTTGCCCGATTTGTGGCTTTACGAAGATGCAGCGGGCAATCCCGACGTGTACACTTGGTGTAACGCCTATCTGTATGCCTTGGATGTCGTGCCGACCGATTGGTTTGAAGCGGTCGATCAGGAGGAGTTTGAAGACCTGTTCTATCCGATCATGGCTTTGGGCGGTATTTACGACGAAGAGCAAAACGGCGAAATCATTTTGCACCTGACTGAAAAAGAACTCTCACAGCTCGAATCCGACCTGCCGCACGTCCTGCTCGATATTTACTGGTATTGGCAGGCAATTATCAACAAACCGCAAACCGTACGTCGCGAAGGCGAAAAAATCGGGCGAAACGATTCTTGTCCCTGCGGGAGCGGTAAAAAATACAAAGCTTGTTGCGGTAAGGGATAACTTTCCGATCAGGTAAAAAATCAAAAGGTCGTCTGAAAAAAGGTTTTCAGACGACCTTTACAATGATCAGGTTAAAACCAGCTTGCCGCCCATATAACGAGCAGGGTCATTACAATCGTCAAGGCGCAACCGATTTTGGCGACCGTACCGATGATGAAGCCGATAAACGTCCCCAGCCCGACTTTGCCCGCCTGCCACATATCGCGGCGCGCCAAGAATTCCCCGGTACCCGCGCCGATGAGCGGACCGAACAACAGCCCGGGAATGGAGAAAAACGCGCCGACAATACCGCCAATCAGTGCCCCCCAAACTGCTGTTTTAGTGGCTCCTGTATATTTTGCCCCTAATGCGCCTGCGACATAATCCATCGCCGTGCCGATAGCGGCGACAACTGCGAGAAAAATTAGAGTATTTGTACCGTAAATCTGATAATCGCCGGCATAGGCAAGCAGCCATGCGCCGCCGAACATCAATCCCAATCCGGGAATAGCGGGATAAACCGTGCCGAGCAGTCCGACACAGATGGCGATTAAACCGAGCAGGATGAAAATGGCAGTCATAACAGTCCTTTTTTGATGGAAGGGAAAAGGGTATGCGAAGCACGCTGAGCTTGTTTTGCGGCGGATTAAAATGGAACGGTTTGTATCGTCTTTCCCGTAAAATCCCAGTTTTCAGACGACTTACCGTATTATGCGACTTACCGTATTATGGTTGCACGTCCTGATGATTCAAGGCAGGTTTGTGCAAAGAAATAAAAAATCCGGACAAGGCATCCGGATTTTTGTTTTATGCGCCGCAAGTTTTCGGCTTGTTTGCCAGAATATTGATGACTTTGCGTTCAGGTTTGGACGGGGTGATTTTGATTTCACTTTCGTCTTCTTCGCTGCCGTCGGAGTAGCGTTCGGGCATTTTTTCGCTGTCAAACGCCAAGTCGCCGCCGTGTTTCAAGGTTTGACCGCGTTCCAAACCGACGAAGTCGAAAAGCTCGGGGTCGGCAAGGTGGGAAGGGACGACGTTTTGCAGGGCAGAGAACATCGATTCAATGCGGCCGGGGAAGCGTTTGTCCCAATCTCGAAGCATATCGCCGATGACTTGGCGTTGCAGGTTGGGCTGCGAGCCGCAGAGGTTGCAAGGGATGATTGGGAATTGCTTCAGTTCGGCATATTTGATCAAATCTTTTTCTTTCACATACGCCAGCGGGCGGATGACGATGTGTTCGCCGTTGTCGCTCACCAACTTGGGCGGCATGGCTTTGAGTTTGCCGCCGTAAAACATATTTAAAAACATGGTGGCGAGGATGTCGTCGCGGTGGTGTCCCAAGGCGATTTTGGTGCAGCCCAATTCTTTTGCAGTGCGGTAGAGAATGCCGCGGCGCAGGCGGCTGCACAGCGAACAAGTCGTTTTGCCTTCGTCCAATACGCGTTTAACGGTGGAGTAGGTGTCCTCTTCGACGATTTTGTACGGTACGCCTATGCTTTCGAGATAGGTCGGCAGCACTTCTTCGGGGAAGCCCGGCTGTTTTTGGTCAAGATTGACGGCAACCAGTTCGAAATCAATCGGCGCGCTGGCTTGGAGCTGGCGCAGGATGTCTAACAGGGCGTAGCTGTCTTTTCCACCGGAGAGGCAGACCATGATTTTGTCGCCCGGTTCGATCATGTTGAAATCGTTAATCGCGTCGCCGACGGCGTGGCGCAGGCGTTTGTTGAGTTTGTTGTTCTCTAATTCTTGTTTGGTTTTTTTTGACATGGCGGTTTGTGCTTTGAAATAAGGAAAATTTAAGGGCGGTATTGTACCGCAAAAAGAGTTTGGAAACCGCATATTAGAAAAGAAAGGTCGTCTGAAAGAGGGGAGGGGATTTCAGACGACCTTTCTTTTATATTACGCATATTACGCGGCTATATTACTCAATCTTCACCCGTTTCAACCTCAACGCATTGCCCAACACCGAAACCGAGCTTGCCGCCATTGCCGCGCCTGCGATGACGGGGTTTAAGAAGCCGAGTGCGGCGAGCGGGATGCCCAAGATGTTGTAGAAGAAGGCGAAAAACAGGTTTTGTTTGATGTTTTTCAAAGTGGCTTGCGATACCAGCAGGGCATCGGCGAGTTGGTTGACCGAATGCTGCATCAGCGTGGCGGAGGCGGTGTGTTCGGCAACGTCCGCGCCGCCTTTCATGGCGAAGCTGACGTTGGCGGCGGCGAGCGCAGGCGCGTCGTTGATGCCGTCGCCGACCATCGCCACGGTTTTGCCGGCGGCTTTGAGTTTTTGCACTTCGGCGGCTTTGTCGCGCGGACTCATGTTGCCGAAGGCGTGTGCGATGCCCAGTTGTTTGGCGACATATTCGACCGTGCCTTGATTGTCGCCGCTCATGATGTAAACGTCGATGCCGTGTTTTTTCAGACGACCTATGGCTTCGGCGGTGTCGGTTTTCAGCGCGTCGGCGAGTGCGAATGCGCCGATGGGTTTGCCGTTGGCGGAAACGGCGACGATGCTTGCGATACGCCAGACGTCGTCTGAAAGGTTTTCAGGTAGCTTTAATTCGGCAAAATCAAGTTTGCCCGCTTTCACCAAACCCACGCCTTCTACTTCGGCGGTAATGCCTGCGCCGACAACGGTTTGCGCGTTTTGTGCAGTTGGGATTTCCAAACCGCGCGCTTGGGCGGCGGAGACAATAGCGTGGGCGAGTGGGTGGGCGGCGTTTTGTTCGACGGCGGCAGCGATGCGGTACAAAGCGTCTTCGTCAAAGCCGCTGTCGAGAACGCAATAAACGGCAGCAACCTGCGGTCTGCCTTCGGTCAGCGTGCCGGTTTTGTCCAACACGACGGCATCGACGTGGGCGGCTTCTTCCATCGCCGCCGCGTCTTTAAACCAAATACCGTGTTTCACCGCCTTGCCCATGCCGACCATAATCGCGGCGGGCGTTGCCAGACCAAGCGCACACGGGCAGGCAATTACCAAAACGGCAACGGCGTGCATCAGCGCAATCGTCCAATCGCCTTTCACCAGCCAAGTGGCGATAAAGGTCAAAAGCGCGATGCCCACGACGGCAGGCACGAACACCGCCGCCGCCTTGTCCGCCACGCGCGCAATCGGCGCTTTGCTGCCTTGCGCTTCGGACAGCGCGTTCATCATGTCGCCGAGCAGGGTTTGGTTGCCGAGCTGCGTGGCGCGATACACCACGCTGCCTTCGGTCATCAGCGCACCCGCCAACACTTTGCCACCCGCCTTTTTCTCTTCGGGATTGGATTCGCCGGTGAGGTGGCTCTCGTCCGCCCAGCCGCTGCCGCTTTCAATAATGCCGTCGGCGGCAATGCGTTCGCCGTGGTTGGCGCGGATTAGGTCGCCAATTTGCACTTGGTCGATGGGTAGTTGTTTCCATTCACCATCGCGTTGCACGTTGACTTGAGTCGGCGTGAGTTTCAGCAGCAAGCCCAAGCTGTTCAGGCTGGATTTTTTGGTGCGGTGTTCCAAAAATTTGCCCAGCGACACAAAACCGATCACCATCACGCCCGCTTCAAAATACACATGCGCCATGCCGTGCGCCGCGTGCGGGCTGAAAAACAGCATATAAACGGAATACAGGTAAATCGATACCGTGCCGATGGTAACGAGCACGTCCATATTCGCCAGCCCGCCCTTGATGCTCGCCCACGCGCTTTTGTAAAACGGGATTGCCAGCCAAAGCTGCACCACGCTCGCCAGCGCGAATTGCCACAACGGCGGAATCATCCAATCGTGTCTGCCAATCATCATCCCCGCCATGCCGATAAGGAACGGAATATTGATTGCCAGCAAAAGCCACAGCCGCCAGCTTACATGCGCGGTTTCTTCGGGCGGCGGCAGCGCGTCTTCCGTCTTTTCCTTCGCGCCGTAACCGGTTTTCTCGATAATTTTGGCGATGTCGGCGGCGGAGGTTTGGCTGTCGTCAAACACCACCTGCGCTTCCTCGCTGGCGAAGTTCACCCCCGCCGATTCGACAAAGTCTTTTTTGTTCAACACTTTTTCAATGCGCGAAGCGCAGGCCTGACAGGTCATGCCTTCGATTTGGAAACGGACTTTTTGTTGCATGGTTTCTTCCTTCTGAATGTGGTTGGGCTACCTGAAAAAAGCGGAGCAGGGTTTTTAGGTAGCCTTTGGGGTGTTGCAGTCGATTTGTTGCGATTCGATTTACAAAGCCGCATCATACCCGCCGTCTTCCACCGCTTCTATCAGCGCGGCGGGGTTGGTTTGGGCGGGGTCGAATTCCACGACGGCGTTCTTGTTTTCCAGGCTCACTTCGGCCTTGTCCACGCCGTTTACGCCTTCGAGGATGCTGGTAACGCTTTTCACGCAGCCGCCGCAGGTCATGCCTTCGATGTTTAATGTGATGGTTTGCATAGGGTTTCCTTTCTGTTGGAATGAGGCTGAGGTTTTAAAGCCCGTTGCAGCCAAAGCTTTCAGGTAGCCTAAAATGATGGGTCTGCTCTTGCTTTCCCGCTAAGTGCCGCCACTATAAAGCTTCACCCGAAGTAAAGGTCAAGCATCATGATGAACATCAGCCAGGCCGCGGCCGAGAGCGGCCTTTCCGCCAAACAAATCCGCGACTACGAAAAGCACGGCCTAATCGCCCTGGCCGCGCGCAGCGAAGCGGGCTACCGCCGCTACGGACAGGCCGACCTTGCCCGGCTGCGCTTTATCCGCCATGCGCGGGAAGTGGGCTTTTCGCTGCCGCAGATCGAGCAGCTTTTGAGCCTGCAACACAACCCGCAGCGCACCAGCCGCGAAGTGAAAACGCTCACCGCGCGGCACATCGCCGAGCTGGAAGCCAAAATCGAACGCTTGCAGGGCATGGTGGCCGAGCTGCAACGCTGGCACGATGCCTGCGCGGGAGACGACTGCCCGGATTGTGCGATTTTGGCCGGGCTGGAGGAGCGTTAGGCGGCTTGGGGCCAATACACATGAGTGCAACCACCTGTTGCCTTTGTTGGAAGGCATTGCCGAAGGTACGAC